>JAKAVI010000117.1 GCA_021817355.1 Pseudomonadota bacterium
TGCCCAGGTGGCTGATACCTACCATGAACAGAACATCTAAGGACACAACATGGCTGCGCTCCCACGTTTAGGTGTTTGCTACTATCCCGAACACTGGGACGAAGAAATGTGGTCGGCGGACGCCCAGGCCATGGCTGGACTGGGCATTAGTCGGGTTCGAATCGGCGAATTTTCCTGGAGCCGGATAGAACCCCATCCCGGCCAATACAGCTGGGATTGGCTTGACCGTGCCGTTGACACACTGGCGAGCCAAAAGCTGGGAATCGTCATGGGAACTCCCACGGCCTGTCCACCGAAATGGCTAGTAGAACGCCATCCCGAGATACTGGCACGTGATGCCGCCGGGCAGCTGCGCAAATTTGGCTCACGACGTCATTATTGCTTTTCCAGCCGAACTTACCGTGCAGAGGCGGCCCGCATTGTCACGGCTATGGCTTCACGTTACGGATCACACGATGGGGTCGTGGCCTGGCAAACAGATAACGAGTACGGTTGCCACGACACCACCATCAGTTACTCAGAAGCCGCCGCGCAGGCGTTTCGCGAATGGTTGAGAACGCGCTATGGTGATATCCAGACGCTCAACAGAGCATGGGGGACGGTATTCTGGTCTCAGGAATATGAGGACTTTGCGCAGATTGATCCTCCCTCTGGTACCGTAACTGAAGCTACGCCAGCCCACCGGCTCGACTACTGGCGTTTTTCTTCGGATCAAGTTGTGTCCTTCAACGCTATGCAGGTGGGAATACTGCGCCGTCTCTCCCCAGGACGGGACATAGTGCACAATTTTATGGGCTTTTATACCGAGTTTGATCACTTCGCGGTGGCAGGCGACCTCGATGTAGCCGCATGGGACTCCTATCCGCTCGGGCTCACCGAACAATTCTGGCTTTCAGAAAGCGAGAAGCGTGAATTCATGCGTCAGGGGCATCCCGACATCGCGGCATTTCATCATGACCTCTATCGCGGCTGTGGGCGAGGGCGCATGTGGGTTATGGAACAGCAACCCGGTCCGGTAAACTGGGCCGCGTTCAATCCTGCACCATTGCCCGGCATGGTACGACTATGGACCTGGGAAGCCTTTGCCCACGGCGCTGAACTTGTCTCCTATTTCCGCTGGCGTCAGGTTCCCTTCGCCCAGGAACAAATGCACGCAGCACTCAATCTTCCGAATAACAAACCTGATGTGGCATTTCTGGAGGTAAGTGAGGTTGCCAAGGAGCTCTCCAAATTCGTTGCACCGTCAGCTTCCAACATCGCTCCGGTTGCACTTGTCTTTTCCTATGAGGCCGACTGGTTGTTTCAGATCCAGCCCCAGGCAAAGACTTTTCGCTGGCTTCGCTTGGCATTTGAAATGTATGAAGGTATCCGGGCTCTGGGCTACGACGTCGACATCGTGCCGGTAGGCAGAGATCTTTCTCAATACAAGCTCGTGATCGTTCCGTCACTGCCAATCGTCGACACCAGCTTTGTAACTGCCCTTCGTCAACTTCGTGTACCAGTTCTGCTGGGTCCCCGCTCGGGATCCAAGACCCGCACACTCTCCATTGTACCAAACCTCCCGCCAGGAGAGTTGGCCGCATTATTGGACTTAACGATAACCCGGGTTGAAAGCCTGGCAGCCCGCTGGAAAGAGCCTGTTCGGGTCAAGGCGCGCGAATTTCATGGGCATATCTGGCGCGAGCATATAAATACGCCGCTCATACCGCTTGCGACATTTTCGGATGGAAGCGGCGCATGGTACCGGAAGGATCACATTGAATATCTTGCCACCTGGCCGGATCGCGAATTCCTCAATTACGTTCTTTCTGAACTCGTGCTTCGCGCCGGACTGGAGCCGCAAAGTCTGGATTTAGGCGTGCGTACGCGCAATTGGGGCCCGATCAGGTTTGCCTTCAACTACTCTACCGAGCATCGAAAGGCGCCGGCTCCTGTCACTGCCGAATATCTTATTGGAGCCCATGACATGCCACCTGCCAGTGTGTCAGCCTGGAGGCTCAATCCGCCATAGAAATATAGGATCGTAAACGGGTGCAGAAGCAGGAAAAAGACGTGTCACGCAGCAGTAAAAGCTATGGAAAGCTGGATCGCGACGGGTTCATTCACCGGAGCTGGATGAAGAGCGAGGGCCTGCCAGACCATGTTTTCGATGGCCGGCCGGTAATCGGAATTTGCAACACCTGGTCGGAATTGACACCATGCAACGCTCATCTGCGCGATATTGCTGAACATGTGAAGCGAGGTGTTTGGGAAGCAGGAGGCTTGCCACTCGAATTTCCCGCCATGTCGCTTGGTGAAACCCAAATGCGGCCCACTACGATGCTTTTCCGTAACTTACTCGCGATGGAGGTTGAGGAATCCATCCGGGGCAATCCCATTGACGGTGTCGTACTTCTGGGCGGCTGCGACAAGACTACGCCAGGACAGATGATGGGCGCGGCGAGCGTTGATTTGCCGACGCTCGTGGTATCCTCAGGGCCCATGCTGAACGGAAAATACCGGGGCAAGGATATTGGGTCAGGAACCGATGTGTGGAAATTTTCCGAAGCTGTACGAGCAGGGGACATGACCCTTTCCGACTTTATGGCGACCGAAAGCGGGATGTCGCGCAGTGCAGGCACTTGCATGACGATGGGGACTGCGTCGACCATGGCAAGTCTGGTGGAAGCCCTGGGTCTTAGTCTGCCGTACAACGCCGCGCTTCCGGCTGTAGACGGACGCCGGCGGTCTCTTGCTCACATGAGCGGCCACGCTATCGTCAAGCTGGTTCGGGAAAATATCCGAATGTCGGCTATCCTGCCGCGCCAGTCATTCGAAAACGCAATTCGGGTACACGCGGCAATAGGGGGATCAACAAACGCAATTTTACATTTGCTCGCCCTCGCCGGTCGGCTGGGCGTTTCCCTGGCGCTTGAGGACTTTGACCGTCTTGGTCACGGTGTGCCCCTGATCGCTGACGTGATGCCGTCTGGTCGCTTTCTGATGGAAGAGTTTTGTTACGCGGGAGGCATTCCGGCAGTGTTGCGGGAACTGGGGGCGCTGATCAATCAAAACTGCCTTACGGTTTGCGGCAAAACGATTGCAGACATCATGGACGCAGCTGAATGCACCAACCGGGATGTAATCCATGCCATGGCCGAGCCCGTCTGTCCGACATCGGGTGTCTGGGTATTACGCGGTAATCTTTGCCCGCAGGGAGCCATCATAAAGCCAAGCGCGGCCAGTGCATCCCTCCTGAGCCACCGGGGACGAGCCGTGGTGTTTGAAAGCATCGAGGACTACAAGGCGCGTATCGATGATCCCGCTCTTGAGGTTAATGCGCAGTCGATACTGGTGCTGAAGGGGTGCGGGCCGAAAGGATATCCCGGAATGCCGGAAGTCGGAAATATGGCGCTTCCCCGAAAGCTTCTGGAAAAGGGCGTACGCGACATGGTCCGCATCTCAGATGCGCGAATGAGTGGCACAGCTTTTGGTTCGGTGGTTCTCCATGTGGCTCCCGAGGCAGCGGCGGGGGGAACTTTGGCTCTGGTACATAATGGTGATGAAATCGTACTCGACGGACCTAACCGTCGTCTTGACCTTCTGGTTGATGAAGAGGAACTGGCGATCCGTCGACAGCATCTGGAAGTATCCCGGTATCAGCCATCATATTCGAGAGGTTGGGCGAAACTCTATTGCGATACGGTACAACAGGCCGACAGGGGCTGCGACCTTGATTTCCTCGTCGGTGCGAGTGGCGATGTCGTGGAGCGGGAGTCACATTGATGCGCCAGGGTGCCCAATATCCTGATCTGGCTGAACGAAGGGTAATTGTCACGGGCGGTGCAACTGGAATCGGTGCAGCCATTGTCGCGGCATTCCGTGAACAGAATGCACAGGTAGGGTTTCTGGATATTGATGGTCAGACCGGCGGATTGCTCGCCGAAGATACCGGGGCAGTATTTCGGATATGCGATGTGCGCGATATTCGAATGTTAGGTTCCGCCATTAGCGAATTGTCCGAAGCTCTGGGCGGCATCGAAATTCTTGTGAACAATGTCGCTAACGATGAACGTCATCAGCCAGAATCCTTTACCTGGGATGAATGGCGAGGCAATCTTTCGATCAATCTCGATCCGGTTATGTTTGCATCCCAACACGTTTTCGGAGCGATGAAATCAAGGGGCGCCGGTTCCATCATCAATCTGTCCTCGATTAACGCCGTTCTGGCGCCCGAGAATCTGGCCGCCTATAATACGGCAAAAGCCGGGATCATTGCCCTTACCAAGACGCTGGCACGTGCCTGGGGGCAATTTGGTATCCGCGTCAATGCTGTTTCACCTGGTTGGGTCGTTACTGAACGCCAATTGGCGTTATGGCTGTTGCCCGACGTTGAAAGTGATTGGATGAAACAGGTAGCATTGAAGCGCCGTATTGTTCCTGCGGACGTGGCGCGATTGGTGCTATTTCTCAGCAGCGAGGAAAGCGCCGCCATAACCGGCCAGAATTTCATCATTGATGGTGGGCGCATATGACGGGAGATTGGCTCGCAGTGGACTGGGGGTCGACACGCGTTCGCGCCTGGCGGATGGATGGCGGCGGTGGGGTGCTGCAACAGGCGAGCTTCCCGTTTGGCGTCAGCCGTTTGAAGCAAGGAGAAGCTGCGCAGAAATTGTCACGCTGCATTCGACCCGAACTGCGGGCGGAAAGGTTGCCTGCAGTTCTATGCGGCATGATCGGATCCGATCGTGGTTGGGTAGTTGTTCCCTACCGCGTCTGCCCGGCGTCCGCGGAGGATCTGGTCTGCGGTCTTTTTCGGGTCATGTCTGAACCAAACGCTGACATCGTCCCGGGGCTTGTCTGCCGGAATCGGCTTGGAACGGATGTCGCGCGTGGTGAGGAGACGCAGATTGTCGGGTGGATGGAGCAAGCGCCAGCGCACCAGCAGAAAGCGCATCTGCTCTGCTTGCCTGGTACACATAGCAAATGGGTTTCGGTCAGTAATGGGCGCGTGGAGAGGTTTGTCACGGTAATGACCGGCGAGCTTTTCGACCTGTTGTCGACCCGGAGCCTGCTCAGTGCACCTGAGGCGCCATTTTCGATCCAGGCCTTCGATGCAGGTATCGTGAGTGCAGGTGACGGCGGCGCGCTCTCGGCGCGACTCTTTGGTGTTCGGGCGCAGGTAGCCGCAGGCGAAATGACCGCAGACGACCAGCGCAGCTACCTCTCTGGATTGCTTATCGGAGCGGAGGTTGCATCGGTACCAAATTTGTTGGAGAGCTCACCTGAAACAGTCGTGCATATCATTGGTGTGCCATCCCTCACTCGTCTTTACGCCCGTGCCCTGGAGAAATTCAACAGAGGTAGTGTCGCCTATGACGGAGATGCGCTGGTGCTGGCTGGTCTCGGCTACCTCCACGCAAGGGTGACGCTGCGATGAAGTTTGAAGAAGCTGTGGCCGAAGTGCCGATCGTTGCGATTCTGCGCGGCGTCACGCCTTCAACAGTTTTGACGGTAGCAGAGGCGCTTGTTTCGGCGGGTGTCAGGGTCGTTGAGGTGCCACTCAATTCGCCGGAGCCGCTGGAAAGTATTTCGCGGCTGGCGCGTGAGTTTTCCGCTCGGATGGTGTGCGGTGCGGGAACCGTCCTTAATTCGAATGGTGTTGACCTGGTATACCAAGCCGGCGGGACGCTCGTCGTGACCCCGAATACCGATCTGGACGTCATTGCGCGTTGTGTCGGAAGTGACATGACGGTCATACCGGGATTTGTAACGCCCACTGAGGCGTTTGCTGCTCTTCAAGCAGGAACGAAGTACTTGAAATTGTTTCCCGCCGGTAATCTTGGTCCTGGCTACCTCAAGGCTCTCAACAGCGTTCTGCCAAAGGACACCGCGGTGTTTGCCGTGGGAGGGATAGGAGCGACGGACCTACCCGCCTGGCGGGCCGCCGGCGCTTCGGGATTTGGTATTGGCAGCGAGCTGTTTACACCGGGAATTGATGCTGCGGAGGTTCATCGGCGTGCGGTCACGCTGGTACGGGCTTGCCAGCAGGCTCTGACACGTTAGCGCGGCGAATGTGGTTAGTCCCCCAAAGTGCCCGGCAGGGGCGTGCCAGGCGGGCTGAACAGGCGTTGCGGGACAGGGTGACGTGCGGCGGAAATTCGGTCGGCCTGTGGATGGCAAGAGCGTGTGCAAGGAAAGAGGTGCGGCCCCCAGACCGCCGTACGATTTGGCTGGTTGGACGATCACGGCAGGGGTCTCCTGGCACATAGAAGATATGCCGGGGGAAATTTTCAGCCGCTCCAGAGGGCGTGCGGCTTTTGGAGCCGCCCCGCTAGCAGCGGGAGCAGTCCTCGCGGCCCGAGCAGCGTTCGGCCGGACGTGGCAGCGGGAGGCTATCTTTCGGACACGGCCAGCTTTCGAACACGGCCAGGTGCCTGGTGGAGCTGAGCGGGATCGAACCGCTGACCTCCTCATTGCGAACGAGGCGCTCTCCCAACTGAGCTACAGCCCCAGGCCGGTGCCGCGCCCCTGTGGGGTATGGCGCGGCAGCGTATCTAGGGAGCGCCCCCGATCGCTGTCAAGCACAAGCCAGCCACTCCCGCAACGCGCGGCGGGTTGCCGGCCGCGCGCTCTATCGTTACAAGCGGGAGCCCGCAGAGACACAGGCCATCGCCCATGTATGCTGTCAATCCGTTCGTTTGGCTGATCCTCGAGATCCTGGATCTCTACACCTGGGTGATCATCGCGGCGGTCGTCGCCAGCTGGCTGGTGACCTTCCGGGTTATTAATGTTTACAACTCCTTTGCGCGCTCGGTACTGAAGGGCCTCGAAGCGATGACCGAGCCTGTCTTTCGCCAAGTCCGGCGTGTGGTTCCGATCGTTGGCGGCCTCGATCTGTCACCCCTAATCGTGCTGATAGCGGTGATGTTTCTGCAACGACTGGTCCTTTGGCTTAGCGCCGGTGGTCTTTCTTGATGCATGACCTTCGCTGGCCGGTGCCATCTGCCATATGCAGTTGCGGGCCCTGCCCTTAATATCAGGCGCGTGCGCCCAGGGCCGCGGCGTGCCGCTCTGCCGCCAGTTACAGGGTGATCTGCGGTTTGCGGTTAAGCGGTGGACGGCGTGAGCCCTGACGGGTATGTCCAGCGCTGTCCGACGGGAGAATGCTCATGACTGCAACGCTCATCGATGGCAAAGCCGTTGCCGCGCGCCTTAAGGAGCGCCTCTTGGAGCAGACCGTCAGCCTGAGAAAGGCCCATGGCCTGGTCCCAGGTCTTGCCACGGTGCTGGTCGGCGATGATCCGGCAAGTGAGGTCTATGTGCGCAACAAAAATAAAATGGCCCAGAGCCTGGGCTTTTATTCGCGCAGCCACCATCTGTCTAAGGATGCCCACGAAGCGGACGTGCTGGACCTCATCAGGACACTCAACTCCGATTCCAGCATCCATGGGATACTGGTGCAGATGCCCTTACCGCCCCAGATTCGTGAGGCAGCGGTTCTTGACACCCTGGATCCAGGCAAGGACGTCGACGCCCTGACAGCCGCAAATGCAGGCCTGCTCATGAGCGGGCGTGCGCGTCTCGTATCCTGTACACCGATGGGTGTTATGCTGCTCTTGAAGGAATATGTCGGCGATATCGCCGGCCAGGACACGCTCGTGATCGGTCGCTCGCTGCTCTTCGGAAAGCCGGCGGCTCATCTGTTTCTGGCTGCCAATGCAACCGTTACCATGGCCCATTCGAAATCGCGCAACCTGCCCGAGCTTTGTCGACGTGCAGATATTCTGGTCGCTGCGATTGGCCGGCCACACTTTGTTCAGGGCGACTGGGTCAAGCCGGGTGCGGTCGTGATCGATGTCGGCATCAACCGGGTGCAAGGTGTCGATGGCACGAACCGGCTTGTCGGGGACGTCGCATTCAGCGCTGCTGTCGAGCGGGCGCGCGCCATCACTCCGGTACCGGGCGGTGTCGGGGCCATGACGATCGTCTGCCTGATGCGCAACACGCTCATCGCCGCGATGCTGGCAGCAGGCCTTGATCCATCTTTGCTGTGAGGTGTGCCAGCAGGTCTAGGCACCGATATGGCGCTTGATTGCAGCAGCCAGCTTGTTCGGGCCCAGGGTCTCGTCGTAATTGGCGATGAACTTGCCTTCCGGTCCCATCAGGTAGATCACATTGGAGTGGTTTACGGCATAGCTTCCGTTCTTGGTCGGCTTTTGGGCCTTATAGTAGACGTGATATTCCTTGGCCATTGCAGCGATGCTGCCGGTTGGACCGGTTAGCCCCACGAACTCTGGACCGAATGCAGCCAGATAGGATTTGAGCACGCGTGGCGTGTCGCGCCCGGGGTCAACGGTAACAAAGATCGGCACCACCTGATGGGCCGCCCCCCCCAGTCTTTCCATCGCGTCGGCCATGACGCTGAGCGTGGTTGGGCAGATGTCAGGACAGTTGGTATAGCCAAAATAGACAAGCATATAATGACCAATAAAGTCCTTGTCCGTGCGCCTGTGGCCATATTGATCGGTCAGCGAAAACGGCCCGCCGACTTTTGCATCGCCGATGCTCGTCACGCTCAGCCTGTCTGAGGCAAGCTGGTCGCCGACATACCACAAGGTCCCGGCGGCGATGCCAGTAACGAGTATGATCAGTGCGACGAGCGCGCGGCGGGGCATGGAGATCCTGGTTGTGGGCCGCCGGGCTGGCAGTCAGAGGTGAGACTGATAGACTCTTGACGGTGTCAACTGAAGCGCGAAATCGTCGCTCTTGGGGCAGGCTTCTGTCCGGATGACGACAGCATGATGAAAACATGAACACAACGACGGAAAAACGGCCTGGCTGGATTGGCTTTTGGCCACAAAAGTTCGCCGATGAATTCGCCTTTGCCGAGCCTACGAGCCGCGGGCGGGTGCGGCTGCGTACACTGTCCAATCTGCGCTGGCTGGCAGTTGGCGGCCAATCGGCCACCCTCTTCATTGTCTATTTCGGACTGGCCTATCAACTCCCGCTCGCAGAGTGCATCGGCGTCATAGCCGCCAGCGCCATCCTCAACCTGGTTCTGGCGGTGTATTTTCCGGCGACCCATCGGCTGACCAATCTCGAGGCAACTTCCTTTCTGGCCTATGACGTCCTTCAGCTGGCGGCCCTGCTCTATCTCACCGGAGGGCTCGAAAACCCTTTCGCCCTGATGTTTCTGGCTCCGGTGGTGATAGCCGCCTCAACGCTTAACCTCGGCAACACCCTGATCTTGGCGGCGCTGTCCTTTGCCGCGGTTTCGCTCGTGGCCATCGTGCACCAGCCATTGCCCTGGGCTCCGCACGAGGTGCTGCAGTTGCCGGCGCTCTATCAGGTCGGAATTTGGGCCTCGATCGTAATCGGGATTGGCTTCACCTCGATCTATGCCTGGCGAATCGGGAGCGAGGCGGCCCGCATGTCGGCTGGCCTGGCGGCAACCCAGCTGGCACTGGCACGCGAGCATCGCATGGCAGCGATTGGCGCCTTGGCAGCGGCTGCGGCCCATGAACTTGGAACTCCGCTTGGTACCATTGCGGTGGTCGCCCGCGAGCTTGAGCGGGAGCTGCCCAAGGGTTCAGAGCAGGCCGAGGACGCGACCTTGCTGCGGGCGCAGGCCGAACGTTGCCGGACGATCCTGACCCGCCTTGCCCGCCCCGAACAGAGCGTGCTTGATGCCACCAATCGGATCTCCGTCGCCGCCATGCTCGATGATCTGGTCGGGCGCTACCGCCATGAAGACCTCCAGATCGAGATTCAGCTGGCCCCCTCCGACAATGCCGGGCCGGTACCCAAGATCTGGCGAGCCCCGGAATTGCTTCACAGTCTCAATAACTTCGTGGACAACGCGGCTGATTTTGCCGATCGCCGCATCGAAATTCGGGTAGCCTGGGACGCGGCCTCGCTGCAGCTGACCATCGAGGATGACGGCCCGGGTTTCGCCCCTGAAATCCTGGAGCGTCTGGGTGAACCTTACGTCACCTCCCGTCCAGGCAGCTATGCCCTAGGCGAAACCCAGCTGTCTCCGAGCGAGAACTTTGCCGGTCAGCAGGGTATGGGCTTGGGCTTTTTCATTGCTAAGACATTGATCGAGCAAACAGGTGGTCGGGTCCAGGTGCGCAATCGCGCCGAGGGCGGTGCCAGGGTGAGTTGCCGCTGGCCACGCGGAGCCATCGATGCCGATCGCCCCCCCAATGGAACCAGCGGGCTCTAAACGACGACAGAATGTCTCATCTTTGCTTGCGGAAGCGGCCGAAGGGCGCTATCCGAGCGGCAAGGATAGACCAATGACCCTGCAAGAACAGCCCCTTCCGGAAGACCGCAGCCTGTTAATCGTCGAAGATGATCGCCCTTTGCGCGAGCGTCTGGCCCGTGCCATGGAAGCCCGGGGCTTTCACGTGGCCATCGCCGAAACCGTGGCCCAAGGCCTTGCCCGCGCCAAGGAAAACCCGCCTGCCTTTGCTGTCGTTGATCTCAAGCTCGACGATGGCAATGGTCTTGATGTGGTGGAGCTGCTGCATGGGATCCGCCCCGATGCCCGTGTTGTGGTACTGACCGGATTTGGCAACATCGCCACCGCGGTGGCAGCGGTCAAATACGGTGCCGTTGATTACCTGCCCAAGCCTGCCGATGCCGATGATATCATGGCCGCGCTTCTGGCCGCGCCTGGCGGCAAGCCCAAGCCGCCGGAAAATCCCATGTCCGCCGATCGCGTGCGCTGGGAACATATTCAGCGGGTCTATGAGCTTTGTGGCCACAATGTTTCAGAGACGGCGCGCCGGCTCAATATGCACCGGCGTACCTTGCAGCGCATTCTCGCCAAGCGCAGTCCGCGATAGGCTAGAGCGCTGCGATCAGCGCGGCGTTGTAGACCTCGCTCATCTTGCCTCCGAGTGGTGCGATCTGCACCGGACGGTCCAGTCCGACGAGCAGTGGGCCGATCACATTGCCGCCTCCCATCTGCTGTAACAGCTTGGTTGAGATGGACGCGGAATGGATCGCTGGCATGATCAAGACATTGGCGGTGTCGGTCAGGCGGCAGAAGGGGTAAAGCGCCAGCTTCTCGCGATCGAGCGCGACGTCGACGGCCATCTCCCCATCATACTCGAAATCGACATCGCGACGGGCAAGAATGTTGACTGCCTCGACGACGCGTTCGCTGCGTTCCGAGCGTGGAAACCCGAATGTCGAGGACGCCAGCAGGGCCACGCGCGGGGTAAATCCGAAGCGCCGGGCTTCATGCGCGGCCTGTACCGCAATGTCGGCAAGTTCCTCGCATGTTGGCATCTCATGCACACTGGTATCGGCGACAAAAACGACCCGACCTTTTAAAAACAGTACGTTAATCCCAATCGGCCGTTCACCGCGTGGCGGATCAAGCACCATGCGTACATCATTGAGGGCCACGGCATAGGATCGGGTAATTCCGGTGACCATGGCATCGGCATCACCGGCGCGCAGCATCGAGGCGGCATAAATATTACGGTCATTGGTGACCATACGGACGCAGTCCCGGTAAAGGGCTCCACGACGCTGCAGACGCTCATAGAGAGCCTCGATGTAGGGCGCTGCGTCCTGGGCTGAGTGGGGTACGCGGATTTCGAATGCAGATTGATCAAATCCTGCCTTACGCAGGCCGTTTCTGATGATCTCCTCGCGTCCCACCAGAAGAGATTTGCCGAGGCCGGAGTTCTGGAAGGCCGCAGCAGCGCGAATGACCGCTTCCTCTTCACCTTCGGCAAAGACAACACGTTTGGGGTGGGCGCGCACGCTCGTGGTAATGCGCTGGAAGAGGCTGGCCGAGGGATCCAGCCGCGCCGAGAGCTGATCGCGATAGTTCTGTGCGTCCTTCAGTTCACGCCGTGCCACGCCGGTGCGCACTGCAGCCTCGGCCACCGCCGAGGACACCCTGCTGATCAGACGCGGATCAAAAGGCACCGGGATGATGTAGTCGGGGCCATAGGAGGGGCGGCTGCCGCGATAGGCCATGGCCACCTCATCAGGGACATCTTCGCGCGCCAAGGCCGCGAGCGCTTCGGCTGCCGCGATTTTCATCGCGTCATTGATGGTCGTTGCCCGCACATCCAAGGCTCCACGGAAAATGTAGGGAAAGCCCAAGACATTGTTGACCTGATTGGGATAGTCACTGCGGCCGGTAGCGATGATGGCATCGGCGCGCACCGCTTTGACCTCTTCAGGGGTGATCTCCGGATCCGGATTGGCCATCGCGAAAATGATTGGGGCCTTGTTCATGCTTGCGACCATTGCCTGGGTCAAGGCGCCCTTGACCGACAGTCCAAGAAACACATCGGCGCCCTTGAGGGCATCGGCAAGATCGCGCGCACCGGTTTCGATCGCATGGGCGCTCTTCCACTGGTTCATGCCTTCCTTTCGGCCGCGATAAACCACACCTTTGGAATCGCACAAAATCGCGTTGCCACTGGGCAGGCCCATGGATTTCAGCAATTCGAGGCAGGCAATACCTGCTGCGCCAGCGCCATTGACCACCACCTTGGTACTGTTGATCTGACGGCCGGTCAGATGCAGCGCGTTGATGATGCCGGCGGTCGAAATGATCGCGGTGCCATGCTGGTCGTCATGGAACACAGGAATGTCCATGAGTTCGCGCAAGCGCTGTTCGATAATGAAGCAGTCGGGAGCCTTGATGTCCTCAAGATTGATGCCGCCGAAGGTTGGGCCGAGGTAGCGTACGCAATTGACAAAGGCATCGACATCCTTGGTGTCGATCTCAAGATCGATTGCATCGACGTCGGCAAAGCGCTTGAAGAGCACGGCTTTGCCTTCCATCACCGGTTTGGAGGCAAGAGGACCCAGATCGCCAAGTCCCAAAATCGCCGTGCCGTTGGAGATGATAGCAACAAGATTACCCTTGGCCGTGTAGTCGAACACTGCGTCAGGCCGTTCGGCGATGGCCCTTACCGGCACCGCCACGCCCGGGCTGTAGGCCAGGGACAGGTCGCGCTGTGTGGACATCGGCTTGGTCGGCGCGATCTCGATTTTTCCGGGTTTGCCGCCCGAATGAAAGGCAAGGGCTTCTTCTTCGGTGAAGGAAGGGCGTTTGTGGGGCATGAGCATACCGCGTAATAAGAGAGATCCACAGAATATCGACCCATCTGAGGGGCCGTTTCAACACTTGCATTCGCGCCGGCCAGGAAACGATCTGTTAGGCTGAGCCCATCATGAACCGCCACGACCCTTTCGCTGACAGCGCCACTCCTATGATGGCGCAATATCTTAAGATCAAGTCTGACCATGCAGGCTATCTCCTATTCTACCGCATGGGTGACTTTTATGAGCTCTTTTTCGACGACGCCGCCAAGGCCGCCGCCGCGCTCGACATTGCCCTGACCAAGCGCGGCAAGCATCTGGGCGAGGACATTCCAATGTGCGGCGTGCCGGTTCATGCCGCAGAGGCCTATCTCGAAAAATTGATACGCAAGGGCTTTCGTGTCGCAGTCTGCGAGCAGGTCGAGGATCCCGCTGAAGCCAAGAAACGCGGTGCCAAGGCGGTAGTGGCGCGCGAGGTCACTCGTCTGGTTACGCCTGGAACTCTGACCGAGGATGCGCTCCTGGAGGCCCGTAGTGCCAACATTCTGGCCGCCATCGGGCGGGCTGGGGGTGGTCTTGCACTGGCATCGGCGGATATGAGCACAGGCCAGTTCCTTGTCGGATCGATCAGACCCGAGGAACTGTCTGCCGAACTGGCCCGGCTCAATGCGCGCGAGCTGCTTGTTCCCGACGTCCTTCTGGGCGATGCGGCACTTGGTCCTATCCTGTCGGCTCTGGGGCCGGCTCTGACGCCGCTTCCGGCCATCAAGTTTGATTCGGTGGCGGGCGAGCGGGCACTCAAACAGCTCTATCGCGTGGCGGCGCTCGACGGTTTTGGCGCCTTTGATCGCGCCGAACTGTCGGCCGCTGGTGCCCTTGTCGGCTATCTCGACCTGACACAGAAGGGAAAGCTGCCGGCGCTGCAGGGACTGCTGCGCCTCAGCGCCGGCAGCCTGATGGCCATTGATGGCGCGAGCCGACGCAATCTTGAGTTGACCGAAACGCTTTCGGGCATGCGGCGGGGCTCTCTACTTGCCACCATAGAGCGTACCGTTACGGCAGCCGGGGCGCGGGAATTATCCCAACGTCTTAGTGCGCCGCTCACGGATGTCGCTGCGATAACACGGCGGCTGGACGCAATTGCCTTCTTTCTCAGCCACGGTGCGCTGCGCAGAGATCTGCGCGGCGCACTGCGTGCAACCCCCGATATGGCCCGGGCACTCGCCCGTCTTTCGGTCGAACGCGGCGGTCCACGCGATCTGGCGGTACTGCGTGACGGACTTGTCGCGGCGCAGGGCCTTTGGACTGCGCTGCATGATGCTGATGATCCGTTATCTGCAGATTCAGGGGAAATTGTTGAGACCTGCGCCGCCCTGAGCAGTGGACTTGCCACCTGCCGGAGCCTTGGCGAGAAACTGACTGCCATGCTGGTCGACGAAGCACCCTTTTCCACACGTGATGGCGGGTTCAT
>JAKAVI010000288.1 GCA_021817355.1 Pseudomonadota bacterium
GGCCGGGGGGCACAGGCTCAGCCGGTGCAAGGAACGGGTGCTTCTTGTCTTTGTCGTGGAAAAGGCGGCATACGAAATCAGCTACGAGGCCGGCAAAGGGCCCGATGGGATCGAAATTCCGCTCGCAGGGCTTGAGAGCCTC
Organism: Pseudomonadota bacterium; assembly: GCA_021817355.1. The sequence continues at coordinate 143 of JAKAVI010000288.1, forward strand.
CTTGGGCGGCTGCTCGCGGAGGGCGGGGATGGCCAGTGAGTCTGTTGGCGGCGATCCTCTCGGCGATGCCCGTGGGACGGCCCTCGTCGCCGGGCATCTTGCCGATCCCTTTGGCTTTCTGGGTCCTCATGACGAGAACGGCCTCCTGGTGGTGCGCAGCTTCCAGCCAGGGGCAAAGAAAGTCGAAGTTCTAGCCCGTCACGATCACCGCCTCCTTGGATCCCTGGCGCCGCAGGGCGTGGACGGTCTTTTTGCTGGCGCCGTGGCGGCGGCCGGGCCCTATCTCCTGCGCATTTACTGGCCGCAGGCGGTAGAAGAAACCGAGGATCCCTACAGTTTTGGGCTGCTGCTCGGTGAGCTGGATCTGCATCTCTTCGCCGAGGGCTGCCACTGGCAGCTGGCAGAGCGGCTGGGTGCGGCGCAGGTGAATATCGACGGGGTTGAGGGCGTTCGCTTCGCGGTGTGGGCGCCCAATGCCAGACGGGTCTCGGTGGTAGGGGATTTCAATACCTGGGATGGACGGCGTCATCCCATGCGTCTGCGCCATCAGGCCGGGGTGTGGGAATTGTTCGTGCCACGTGTGAGCGCGGGTGAGCGCTACAAATATGAGCTGATCAGTGCGGCCGGTACGCTGTTGCCGCAGCGGGCCGATCCCCTGGCGCGGGCGACAGAGCGGCCCCCGGCTACCGCCTCGGTGGTTGCACCGCGTTTTTCGATGCGTTGGCGCGATCAGGACTGGATGGCCGAGCGGGCGCGGCGCCAGGCTGTGGACGCGCCCATCACCATCTACGAAGTGCATGCGCCATCCTGGTTGCGGCCCGAGCATGATCCGGCTGGTATTCTTGACTGGAAGGGCCTCGCTGAGCGGCTGGTGCCTTATGTCCGCGAGCTGGGGTTTACCCATGTGGAACTGCTGCCGATCATGGAGCACCCCTTTGGCGGCTCCTGGGGCTATCAGCCGCTCTCGCTTTTTGCGCCCAGTGCCCGGTTTGGAAAGGCCCATGAGTTTGCGCATTTCGTCGATGCGGCGCACCGTTCCGGGCTTGGGGTCATTCTTGACTGGGTGCCCGGGCATTTCCCCACCGATCCTCATGGTCTGGCCCGGTTCGATGGTACGGCGCTTTATGAACATGCTGATCTGAGAGAAGGACTTCACCCTGACTGGAACACCCTGATCTACAATTTCGGTCGCCGGGAAGTTCAGGGTTTTTTGATTGCCAGTGCGCTCTACTGGCTGAAGACATTCCATGTCGATGGCCTGCGTGTGGATGCGGTCGCCTCGATGCTGTATCGCGACTATTCGCGCAAGGACGGGGAGTGGATTGCCAATCGCTTTGGCGGACGGGAGAATCTGGAAGCGATTGCGCTGTTGCAACGGCTCAACCGCACCATTGCTGAAGAGGCACCGGGGGCCATCACCGTCGCCGAGGAGTCCACAGCCTGGCCGGGGGTGACGGCAGCGACTGAAGATGGCGGGCTCGGATTCACGTTCAAGTGGAACATGGGCTGGATGCACGATTCACTTCTCTACATGGGGAAGGATCCGATCCATCGGCGCTGGCATCACAATGAGCTGACCTTCTCGCTGCTCTATGCCTATAGCGAGCGCTTTGTCCTGCCGCTGTCCCATGATGAAGTCGTCCACGGCAAAGGCTCGCTCTATGGACGCATGCCCGGTGATGCCTGGCAGAAACGGGCCAATCTGCGCGCCTATTTTGCCTTTATGTGGACCCACCCAGGAAAGAAGCTGCTTTTCATGGGAGGTGAACTGGGTCAACCAGCGGAATGGAACCATGATGGCGAGGTCCAGTGGCAGCTCATCGGTGATCCTGGTGCCGCGGGCCTTAAGCGTCTGGTTGGCGATCTCAATCGGCTTTATGTGCGCCTGCCGCAGCTTTATGCCAGCGACTTTGATCCGGCCGGGTTTTCCTGGGTGGTGGGCGATGACAACACCAACAGCGTATTTGCGTTCGTGCGCCGCTTCGCGGCACAGCCGCCGCTACTTGTCGTCGTCAATCTGACACCACAGGTGCAGCGCAATTACCGCTTGGGCGTCCCACACCCCGGCTTCTGGCGCGAACTCCTCAATACCGATGGGGCGCAATATGGTGGAAGCAATGTCGGCAATGCGGGAGGTGTAGAATCGCAGACCCTGGCAAGTCACGGCCACAGGCAGTCCTTGACATTGACGCTGCCACCGCTTGCCACCACCATCTTCCAGCTTGAGATGGATCGCCATGCGCCCATGGCCTGAACGGCTGGACCCCGGGCAACCCTTTGCGCTGGGCGCGACATGGGATGGCGCCGGCGTGAATTTTGCCGTGTTTTCGGCGCATGCCGAGCGCATCGAGGTGTGCCTCTTCGACGACGCGGGCACGCGGGAGACCGCACGCTTCGCGCTGCCTGAGCACACCGACGAGATCTGGCATGGCTACCTGCCCAATGCCATGCCGGGACTGGTTTATGGCTTGCGCGCCCATGGCCCCTTTGATCCCAACAGGGGGCACCGCTTCAATCCACACAAGCTTCTGCTGGATCCCTATGCCAAAGCCTTCGCGGGGCATTTTCGCTGGACCGATGCACTTTTTGGCCACCGCATCCGCTCGGCGCGTGCTGACGTGTCGTTCGATCGGCGGGACAGTGCGCCTGCCATGCTGAAAGCCCGGGTTGTGGAAG
>JAKAVI010000285.1 GCA_021817355.1 Pseudomonadota bacterium
AACACAACATGCATCAAACAGACGCGCGTCTACCCCCTCTTTGGAAAAAGACACTCCAATAACAGGGCCGCTACCTACCCCGAAATACCGGCCGCCGCTTTTCGCGGAAAGCGCGAAGGCCCTCAGCAAAGTCCTCACTCGCCGCACAAAGCAACTGATTTCGATTTTCAATCGCCATTGCCGCCTCAAGACTGGGGGCGTCGACTGCCAGCCCGAGTCCCTCTTTCGTCATCCGTAAGCCAATTGGCGAAGTCGCAAGCATATCGTCGACATAGGACTGAGCCAGAACCAGAAGTTCGTCATCCGGGACAACTTCCGAAACAAGGCCGGTTGCGAGTGCACGACGAGCATCAATGAAGCGCCCGGTCATCATCAATTCAGACGCAACCGAAAGGCCAACCACTCGCGGCAGAAAGTAGCTTACCCCCATATCGCATGCAGACAGCCCGAGGCGAATAAAGGCGGCATTCATACGGGCACTCTGGCCCGCGAGGCGAATGTCTGATGCCAGAGCAAAGGCAAAGCCTCCGCCAGATGCAGCGCCATGTATGAGAGCTACAATCGGCTGCGGACAGCGCCGCATCCGCAGATAGACATCCGCGAGATACCCTTGAAAACCAAAACCTCCGCCAAACGGTGGTTCTTGCCCCCCGTGCGCCTTGATATCCAAACCGGCGCAGAAAGCCCTGCCGGCACCACGCATAACCACAATTCGGCAGTCCCGATCATGAAAAAGTCGACCGAAATAGTCCCCAAGTTCGCCTACCATCTGGTTGGTAATGGCATTAAGCGACTGCGGACGATTAAGGGTAAGCCAGTGCACACTTTTCTGTACCTCGACCTCGATCGTTTCATACGTATATGTCAAAGTCGCCTCCCGATTGACTTTTGGATGTCCAGATCTACAGGCAGGTGTTTAGAAGAGGAATTGACGCCAGACTGAATTGGCCAGCTCACACCGAAATGGAACCTGTCCGAGATCCGGTCAAATTTTCTCATGCATCCACCGGAGGACTCTTCCCGACCCGGGTCCGGGTCCAGCCCTAACCCTTGTCAGATGCTACGCGATATCACTTCTTTCATGATTTCAGAGGTACCACCATAAATCCGTTGCACACGTGCATCCCGCCAAAGTCGGGCAATATTGTATTCGTTCATGTAGCCTGCCCCACCATGCAGCTGAAGCGCGGCATCCACAGTGCGCCATTGCAGTTCGGTATGCCAAAGCTTGGCAGCAGACGCCTCCGCCGCATCCAATTTTCCATCAATATGGCGTTGTATCGCCCAATCAAGATGCGCCCAGCCAACCTGAAGCTGAGCAGCCAGATCGGCTAGGGTAAACTTGGTGTTCTGAAATTCGAAGACGGTTGCACCAAAGGCCCGTCGTCCCTTGGTGAAGGCGATGGCTTCGTCGAACGCGCGCTGCGCGCCCGCCTGTCCCGCCACTGCTATGGACAGTCGTTCTTGCGGGAGCTGACGCATGAGGTAGGAGAATCCCCGACCTTCCTCCCCCAAGATATTCGTCATCGGAACGCGCACGTTATCAAAGAAGAGTTCGGACGTGTCCGCCGACTTTTGACCAATCTTGTCCAGATTACGCCCTTTCTTGAATCCCTCGCGATCGGCTTCTACCAAAACAAGCGAAATTCCACGGCTTTTCGCAGCGGGATCAGTCTTGGCGACCACAACAACTACATCGGCGTTTTGGCCGGCTGAGATATAGGTCTTTGATCCGCTAACGACGTAATGGTTGCCATCGCGCACCGCAGTTGTACGGATTGCCTGTAGATCTGATCCCGTGTCTGGCTCCGTCATGGCAATAGCTGCAATGGCCCGCCCGGCAACCATATCGGGCAGCCAACGCTGCCGCTGTTCCTCGGACCCGTAGTTCACAAAATAATCGACGATAATGTCTGATTGCAGAGACAGAGTTGCCGAGCTCCCAGCGTAGGCAACTTCCTCGGTGACAACCGAATTGAACCGGAAATCAAGGCCCATACCGCCATATTGTTCAGGAACTTGGGGACACAAAAGTCCGGCTTCACCAGCCTTGGCATAGAAGGCTCGATCAACGATACCAGCCCCTTCCCACTTGTCGAGCAGCGGCATCATTTCTCGCTCCAGGAACTTGCGTACCTGATCGCGGAATAATGAATGAGATTCGTCATAGATGGAACGCCGGGTTGTATCGAGCATAGCTAACCTTTCTCTGTACCGTACCCGCGCGATGGCTCAACTGCACCCTGTCACGCCACCATCAACCGGAAGTACAATTCCCGTGATATAGGCTCCCGCCCGTGAACACAAAAATAAGGCGGCTCCACCAATGTCGTCTTGTTCTCCAACACGTTTCATCGGAATAGTCGCCAGTATTTCCTCTTCCATGCGATCAAGCATCGGTGCCAACATTTTCGAGGTAAATGCGCCGGGTGCTATCGCATTTACCGTAATGTTGCTCTTTACCAAACGCGACGCTAGCACGCGAGTCATTTGATGCAGCCCGGATTTGGCCACCGCATAAGATATCGCATCAAATACAGGCGAGACCCGCAAACCATCTATGGATCCAATATTGACCACAGAGGAAGGTGACAAAGCACCTGCGCGCTTGCTCAGCAGGGGTAGCAGGGCCTGGGTCAGGAAAAAAGCTGACTTCAGGTTAAGATCCATGACCTTATCCCAACCTACCTCGGGAAAGCTCTCCACCGGCGCTCCCCAGGTAGTGCCGGCATTGTTCACGAGGATGTCGAGCGCGTTCTCGGTCTTGCCGAGGTGGTCAGCGACCCGCCGGATCTCTTC
>JAKAVI010000270.1 GCA_021817355.1 Pseudomonadota bacterium
GTGTGCCGACCGCAAGCACCGTCCCACCCCTGATCGCAAGGGCCTCGGCCTCAGAAAAGGCCGCATCGACAGGCAGTACCGTTCCGCCCACGAAGACCCGCGTTCCGGCTGGGGCCTGATCCATTCTTGTAACCTTGGAGCTTCCCTGGCCTGGTGGAGCCTGAGGAAGTCCGCTCGCAGCCAAAAGCGCTGCACCAACCGCTGTACCCCTGTCGCCGAACCGGCGCAGGAGAAGCGTCAATGCCAGCGGCTGAATTTCGCGCTGACGCTGATCGCGATAGGCATCACCAAAGAGCGTGCTGCAGCAGGGGCAACCAAAGCGATCGTGCATGGATCCTCACTATAGGGTGCCCAGGCCTTTATCAGCCCGGGTTCATGGCTGCTGAGAAGAGAGCCGCGATGGCGGCTGACGGGAATACCGGATTTCACGACCCTGACATCATTTCCGGCACGTTCAAAGCGGGATTATCTTCCCTGGATTAAGGATGTTATCCGGATCCAGCATCCGCTTCATTCTGGACATGAGTGCAAGTTCTGCGCTTGAGCGCGACAAAGAAAGATAGTCACGCTTCTGCAGCCCTATGCCATGTTCGGCCGAGATCGATCCTCCGCAGGCTGCAAGTGGCTCGTAGACCGTCAGTTCCACCCTATGACGCGTCTGTGCGTCGTGTTCCCCGACGCTGACGATCACATGCAGATTGCCATCGCCCATATGCCCGAAAACCAGCGTGCGGGCATTGGGCCATTGGGAGCGCAGTGCCGCGCGCACACCGGCAACATAATCTTCCATATGACGAATGGGCAGGCTGACATCAAAGGTGAATATCGGTGCCAACTGCATGACCTGGGCCACATCATCACGCAGAGCCCAGATTTTCTTACACTCATCCTGGGACTTGGCTATGGCCGCATCAATGATGTCACCATCCTCGAGCGCAGCTTCGAGGATCTGACGGAAGCGTTCGCCGTCTGTGCCGGCTTCGCCTCCCAGTGATTCGATCAGTACATAGTAAGGATACCCCTTTTGTACTGGCGCGCGGCCCTGCGCCGGAGGAGTTGTGACGAGGTTGTAGAAATCCTCCCACATCACTTCAAATGCCGACAACGTTCCTGCCAGCTCCTTTTCCACTCGGCGCAGCAGTTTTGGCAGGGCGGGAAAGTCGGATACGGCGACCATTGCGACATTCTGGCTGGAGGGAAGCGGACGAAGGCGCAGAACAGCGCGGGTGACAACGCCCAGTGTCCCCTCCGATCCGATGAAGAGCTGCTTCAAATCGTAGCCAGTGTTATTCTTGATGAGGTGGTTGAGCGAAGTGACTATCGTGCCATCTGCCAGCACGACTTCAAGGCCGAGCACCATATCGCGCATCATCCCGAAGCGGAGCACCCGGTTCCCGCCAGCATTGGTCGAGATATTGCCACCGATGGTGGCCGAGCCGCGTGCTCCAAGATCCAGTGGGAAGAACAGCCCTTCCTCCTCGACCCGTTCGCACAGAGCCTGCAGCGGACAGCCAGCCTCGACGGTAGCGGTCGCACCCATCCTGTCGACCTCAATGACCCGGTTCATACGCTCAAGGGAAAGGGCAATGGCCTTGTCCGCGAATGTGCCTTCAACCAGTCCTGTTTTCCCACCCCAGGGGACAACCGCCACCTTGGCCTGGTGACACAGGCGCAGGGCCTGCGATACCTCTTCCGTGGAGCCAGGACGCAATACGGCACGGGGTACGCCCATCGGGGTCCATCCCTGCGCCTTCTGTGCGGCATCGTCACCCTCAAGAACAGCGCCGTCAGAGAGTACGGACTTCAGCTCGGAAATCAGCTTTTCCATCATGACACCCCATTGCTCTGGCCCTAAAGGGCTTTGGCATCCTCTACCCTGTCATGACCGCGATCAATCGTGCCAGAGGATCTCGCATGACTGAATGGGACACAACATCCTCATCCTGGACGGATGCGACTTGCGCTGCTGCATGCCTCGCCGGATCGGCGTAACCGGATAGCTTGCGGGGGAAGCCTCACTCCTGAGGGCACGGCAAATGCCCCCTGTCGGGTGATGGGCAGGCGCAGGATCAAGGGCTGCGGCCCGGGCCCATATGCCGCGATCAGGCAGGATCACAGCGGCGTCGTGAACCTGCGCCGCTGTTATCCTCCGTGTCATTTTGTCCAGGGCGCAAAAAGCTCCGGCTGCTTTGGGCCGCTGATGTTGATGGCCGCCCTGAGGCCACGCTCGACCCGGACGATGGCATGATCGACCAGCATGTATTTGCCGGGAACCCTGGGCGTAAACTCGACCATCGCGGCTCCGCCTGGAGGGATCAACACCGTTTGCACGCCCCTGAGCGGTGGACTCTCGAGACTGCCATCAACGTAGACCTTGTCAAAGATCAGGCCTACCGCATGGAGGGATGACGGTTTGTTGGGACCGGCATTGCCAAAGAAGATACGTATGCGCTCCCCGACCTTCCCGGTCAGAGGGTACTTGTGGGTCAGAGCGCCCACGGCGCCATTGAAAACAAAGTAATCCGGCGTCTCGGCCATCAGGTGCGCATAGGACAGATCCTGATGCCCCGAGCTGCCGTAGGGCTTGGAGGTATAGATCTCACCTTGCATGACGTAATATTCGCGGCTGACTTTGGAGAGCCCGCCTGCAGGCTCGACCAGAATCATTCCGTACATGCCATTGGCAATATGCGCGGCGATCATCGGGGTGGCGCAGTGGTAGACAAAAAGGCCCGGCGTCGTCGCTCTGAAGGTAAAACCCGTGCTCGCCCCGGGATTGGTCTGGGTTGCTG
>JAKAVI010000388.1 GCA_021817355.1 Pseudomonadota bacterium
CCGGCCCCTCGGGCAAGCTGGTCGCGTTCGCCATCTTTGTCCTTGCCGGTGTGACTGATTTCTTCGATGGCCTTGCCGCCCGCAGGCTCAAATCCTACTCCGATTTCGGCCGCATGCTCGATCCGATCGCCGACAAGATCCTCGTCGCCACCGCCCTCATGATGCTGGTCGCCGGCGGCGCCTTTGATGGCTACAAGCTGATCCCCGCCCTCGTCATTCTGTGCCGCGAAATTCTGGTCTCGGGCCTGCGCGAATTTCTTGCCGGGGTCCGTGTCAGCGTCCCGGTGAGTTCGATCGCCAAACTGAAAACCACGATCCAGATGATTGCCATCGGCGCAATGATCCTCGGGCCTGCCGCCAACCACGTGGTGCCGGGCGCGCTCGCCTTTGCCGTTGTTCTGCTCTGGGTGGCCGCGGCGCTCACGGTCTATACCGGCGCGGTCTATTTCAGGGCTGGACTTGCCCATCTTGATCCCAAGCCGCGCGCCGAAGAGGGCGATGGACCCGCACACCACAGCGCCGGAGAATCCGCATGAAGGTGCTTTATTTTGCCTGGGTGCGCGAAAAACTGGGTTGCAGCGAAGAGACGCTGAACCTGCCGCCAGAGGTCAGGACAGCGCGCCAGCTCGCCCTCCATCTGGCCGCAAGGGGACCTTCCTACGCGAACGTGTTTGGTGCGCTTGGCAACCTCAACCTTGCCATCGATCAGGAGCATGCGAGCTGGGATCAGGACCTTGGCGCGGCACAGGAGGTGGCTTTTTTCCCACCGGTGACGGGAGGCTGAGATGCAGGTCTCCGTCCAAGAAGCAGATTTCGACAGTGCGGCAGAAACCCTTGCCCTGACCCATGGGCGCAAGGACATCGGCGCCGTGGTCACCTTCGAGGGCCGCGTCAGAGCCGACGATGGCCTCAGCGCTCTTACCCTCGAACATTATCCGGGCATGACCGAAGCGGAGATTGCACGCCATGTTGCAGCGGCACAGGCGCGCTGGCCGCTCGCCGGGGTCCGCATCATTCACCGCATCGGCCGGCTTGGTCCTGGCGAACGCATCGTGCTTGTGATCACCGCCTCCGCCCATCGTCAAAGTGCCTTTGAGGCGGCCGAATTCCTGATGGATTATCTGAAGACCCGCGCCCCGTTCTGGAAGCAGGAGCAATACGGCGACGGCGCCCGCTGGGTCGAGGCCAGGGCGGATGACCTTGACGCCGCCCGCCGCTGGCAGAGCCCGGCAAAGCGTTAGAGGCTGACCACCGACTTTTCGCGGTGAACGTCGTCCATATAGTCATGCATCAGGGCCTGGGTTAGCGCCCCCGGCTGGAAATTGTATGGCCCGATCTGCGCCACCGGCGTCACTTCGGCTGCCGTCCCGACGATGAAACATTCCTCGAAGCCTTCCATTTCCTTGGGCTCGATATGGCGCTCGACCACCGGGATCTGACGCACCTTGGCCAGCCCCATCACCGCACGGCGGGTAATGCCATCGAGGAAACAGTCCGGCGTCGGGGTGTAGAGGGTACCCTCCTTGATGAAGAAGATGTTCGCCCCGGTGGCCTCCGCCACATAGCCGCGATAGTCAAACATCAGCGCATCGGCGAAGCCTTTGGCTTCGGCAGCATGCTTGGACAGGGTGCAGATCATGTAAAGACCAGCCGCCTTGGCCTTGGTTGGGGCGGTGTCAGGCGCCGGCCGCTTCCAGTCCGACACCATCATGCGAATGCCCTTCATCTTGGTGGCCGGATCGAAATACGAGCCCCACGTCCACACCGCCACTCCGACATGGATTTTGCTGTGCTGGGCCGAGACCGCCATCATCTCCGAGCCGCGAAACACCACCGGGCGCACATAGCCATCGACGATGTCCTGGGCCTTGGCCGCGGCATAGCAGGCATCAAAGACCTGCTGCGGGGTATAGGGAACCTGCATGCCGAGGATCTGTGCGGACTCAAACAAACGCTGGATATGCTCCGCATGCTTGTAGATCCGTCCGCCATAAATGCGTTCACCTTCGAATACGGAGGACGCGTAGTGCAGACCATGGGTCAGAATATGGGTCTTGGCATCGCGCCAGGGCACCAGCCTTCCGTCATACCAGAGCGAGCCATCGCGATCGTCGAAGGGAATGATGTCGGCCATGAAAACCTCGTTACGCAGTGTGATCGGCTGCGGCTTGCCGGAAACTGCCGGCCAGCCTAAATATGTCAGCATGTCTGACGCAAAAGGTGCTGAGCCACGGCCGCAGGTCTTTCCTTTATACCTTCACGACGAGGCGTTAAAGCAGGGCGTTGACCTCCTTTTTGCCGCCTTCGCGGAGGTGTTCGCAGATGGCGATGCCGTTCTGAAATCCGCCCGGCTCGGGCGTGCCCACCACCGCGCCCTCTATTTTATTGCCCGCCAGCCCGGGATCACCGTGGCCGAGCTGCTGGCCCGGCTCAAAATCACCAAGCAGAGCCTGTCGCGGGTGATTACCGAACTGCTGGCCGACGGCTACATCGAGCGGCGAACCGCCGCAGGCGACCGGCGCCGGCGTGAGCTGCGCCTCTCCGAAAAGGGTGTCCTCTTCGAGCAGCGCCTGTGGGAAGCGCAGCGCCCGAGGCTCGCGCGGGCCTTTCGCGAGGCCGGGCCCGACAGCGTGACCGGCTTTCGCCACGTGCTGTCTGCGCTCGCCAGTGCGCAAAGGGGGGAGAAGCGGCGATGAGCCTCAGTCCGACGGCAGAAACCGCACACCTGCTCGTGGTCGATGACGATGAACGGCTGCGCGCCCTCTTGCAGCGCTACCTCTC
>JAKAVI010000006.1 GCA_021817355.1 Pseudomonadota bacterium
CATCGAGCGCGATGCGGTGAAGCGGGCCCTCGAACAGCACCAGGGCAATGTCAGCCGGGCGGCGCAGGCCCTTGGCCTCACCCGCGCCTCGCTTTACCGGCGGATGGAAAAGCATGGCCTCTGACCAGCTATCCGCAGGCCTGATGCTGCGCAGCGTGCTGCTGCTCATCAGTCTTTCATTGCTTGCTTATGCCCTCGTTGACACCAGCTGGTACGTGGCGGAAGGCCTGCTGTTCATGCTGGTCATGGTACAGCTGGGCGAGATCATCCATACCCTGACCCGCACCAATCGCGAGATTGCGCGGTTTCTTGATGCCATCGCCTATGATGATACCACCCAGAGCTTTAGCGGACTCTCGCGCCTTGCGCCCTATCGTGAACTGGGAACGGCGATGGGGCACGTCATGGACCGCCTGCGCAAGGGACGCAGCGAACGCGAAGAAATGAGTCGCTATCTCGCGGCGATGCTGGCGCATGTGCCCGTGGCGCTGATCGCCCGCGAAGATGATGGTCGCTATGTGCTCCTCAATACCGCGGCGAGGCAGATGTTTGATCTGCCCGGCAATACCACGCTCGATCTTTCCCGCTATGGCCTGGAATTTCGTACCGGACTTGAACAGCTGAAGGCCGGAGGACGCCAGCTTCTGCAGCTTGAGCGCGGTACGGGAACCTTCGTTGTCAAGGCGGCCGCAACAAGGTTCTGGTCGCGGGGAGAGCATCGTACGCTCATCTCGCTGCAAAATATCGGGGATGAACTCAGTGCCCAGCAGCTTGATGCCTGGCATCGCCTCATCCGCACCATTGCCCATGAAGTGATGAATTCCCTGACGCCGATCTCGTCTTTGTCACAGACGGCCCGCGAGCTGGTAACAGAAGCAAGATCCCAACTTGAGGAAGGTGGAGAGACCGCAAATGTCCTCGCTGATGCCATTGAGGCCCTCGAGGCTGTGGCGCGGCGCAGCGAAGGCTTGCTGCACTTTGTGCAGAACCATCGGCGCCTCACCCAACGCATGACGGCGCGTCCCGAGGAAACGCTCTTGGTCCGTGTCTTTGCCCGTCTCGAGCGGCTGCTTGGCCCCGAGATGACGGCGCGCGATATCAACTTTGAACATGACTGCCGGCCACCGACACTCCGTTTGCAGGTGGATCCGGAACTGCTGGATCAAGCCCTGATCAACCTCCTGCGCAATGCGATGGAGGCCGTGGCTGGGCGTCCGGATGCGCGAGTCCGGCTGACCGCTGAGGCGCTTGCCGGCGGCGATGTGGCGATCCGCGTCAGCGACAACGGTCCCGGTATTGCAGCGGAGCTGCGCGAGCAGATTTTCGTCCCCTTCTTCACCACCAAGCAGCAGGGGACCGGGGTTGGACTGACCTTGGTACAGCAGATCGCAAGCCTTCATGGAGGTTCCGTGACCCTGAGCGACGCCCCTGGCGGTGGCGCCGCCTTCACCTTGCGTCTGCACAGCTGATCACGACGCTGGAGCCTTCGGGGCCTCAGACGATGGGCCCACCGTCGCGCTCCGACAGCAGCAAGCGATAGCCGGTCCTGCGCATCCAGCGGGCGCGCTCGAGGTGATGGCTGAGCTGGACCTCGGATGCCGCACGCTCGGCATCAAGACCCAGTATGCATTCCATCATCTGCTTCGGGCTCGCTCCGGCCGCTTCGGCATCGAGCAGCTGCGCATAGGTAAAAAGATGCGCGGCGTCGTAACGCGTAATCTTCTCAGACCATGAAAGCTCTGCAGCATCAGTGTCAACGCCGGTGGGACTTAAATATGGGCTCTGCATCATCGTCTCCTGCGATGGATAGTTTGCCCGCGCGGACCTCATATCCATGGGGCACGGCTCCTAACATTGTCGAGTATACTCCGTAGTAAAATGCTCATCAATTGAATTGTCTTCCTGGTATGAACTTGCGCGCGATCTTTGCTGCCAACCTGCGGCAGCGCCGGCTGGCCTGTGGTCTCTCGCAGGAGGCCCTAGCCCATGAGGCCGATATTGATCGCACCTATGTCAGTGCCCTCGAGCGCGGTCTCTACAGTCCCACTATCGATATGCTGGAGCGCCTGGCGCAGGTGCTTGAAACCGATGCCTACCGGCTTCTGCTGCCTGAGTCTGACACCTCCCACCGACGCCGCCCTTAAGAGCCACGCCCCCGTCCTGGGGCGAAGCCGAAAAATCACAAATCGCCCCCCACTCTTGGCGCCATCCTCTCCTAGCCTTGTGCGCGGTAGAGGGTGATCGCAAGCCCTCGCCCGTAGGCCACTAACCAAACCGCGTGAGGTGTTGCATGGACTCCATGATCGTCGCTGAAGACGCCAGCCTGAGGGCACAGCTGGCAAGGCGCGGCAGCCCCTTTCTGTCCACCAAGGAGGCCGCCTTTTATCTGGGCCTAAGGCCCCACACGCTGGTCAAGATGCGCCTACGCCAGCAAGGTCCCAAATGCCGTCGCCACGGCCGCCACGTCTTTTATCACATCGATGAACTCGACGACTGGTCGGAAAAGCGATGCTGCTGAAGGCAAGGCGCGGGCAAATGGCGTTCATTCTCGTACTCGCCGCGGCTGCGATCGCGGCGGTCCTCACCAGAGGACGGCATCCGCCCCGCCTGATCTGGAACGCCACGGCGAGCGCGCCGATCGGGTTCTATCTTGTGTGGCGGGCTCAAACCCTGTTCCGTGGCGAACTGGTCCTGGCCAAACTTCCCACGGTGACGGCGCGGCTGGCCGCCCGTCGTGGCTATCTGCCTTTGGGACTGCCAGTGGTCAAACGCATCGCCGGT
>JAKAVI010000362.1 GCA_021817355.1 Pseudomonadota bacterium
AGTTACCGTCGGTTTTCGCACCGCACCGCAACTGCTTTGTTGCCCAGGCGAAGACTGAGGGCGAGCTCGCGCGCGCGCTTGCCGCAGCACAAGCCTCCGACAGTCTGTCCTTTATCGAACTGCATCTTGATCCGCACGACGCCCCGGAAGGATTACGCAAACTAGGGCCTGTGACCGCCGACTTCGATTACGGTCCCTGCGGACCCCAGATCTCCGAGCGGACCGCACACATCAGGATCTCTGCGAGGGCAACGGCGGCGGTGGCAGAGAAACCACGGGGAGCGGCCGCCCACTGAGCATCCGCGTGAAGCAACGGGCCTGCCTTCTGGCATGGACTTGCGTCCGAACGGTCCATGCCAGGCAGGGAACTCCTGCGGACCACAGCGGCGGACAGGGCGGGCAGGAGATGAGGCCGCTCGACGCAGCCAGCCCCTGCCCCAAACGCCCCGCCATCCGGGTACAGCAGAGGCCGCTAGGCGTTCGGTTCTTCGACGAAGATCTTCTTGAGGTCCCGCTTCAGAATCTTGCCATTGGCATTCCGCGGCAGGGTTTCCGGCCAGAATACGATCTTCACCGGAACCTTGAAGGCGGCAAGCTTGCCGGCGACAAAGCTGCGCAGTTCAGCCTCGGTCGTGTGCACTCCCGGCTTCAGGTGGACCACGGCCGCAGGTTCCTCACCCAGCGTCTTATGGGGAATGCCAACCAGCGCTGCATCCATCACCGCGGGATGCTCGTAAAGCACATTCTCCACTTCGATGCAGTAGATGTTCTCGCCACCGCGGATCAGCATGTCCTTGGCGCGGTCAATGATATAGCAGAAGCCTTCTTCATCCAGGCGCGCCAGATCGCCGGTCTTGACCCAGCCATCGACAAAGGTATCGGCCGTCGCCTCGGGCTTGTTCCAGTATCCCTTGACGATGTTCGGCCCCCTTGCCCACAGCTCGCCAACCTCGCCGGGGGGCAAGGTTTCACCATTGGGGCCGACAATCTTCAGATCACACGCCGGGGCGGCAGGACCACAGCTATCCGGGCGCAGCTCATAATCCTCTCCGACATGCGAGGTGCAGGTTGCACTGGTTTCGGTCATACCCCAGCCATTGCCGGGCTGGGACTTGGGGAAGCTCTCAACGATCTTGCGTACCAGTTCGGGGGCGGAGGGAGCTCCGCCATAGGACACCGTTTCCAGCGAGGAGAGATCATATTTCGACCGGGCCGGATGCTCGATCAGCTGCCAGGCGATCGTCGGTACACCGCCGGCGGAATTAACCTTTTCGCGCTCGATCAGCTGCATGGCAATTTCCGGATCCCATTTGCGCATCAGCACCAGCTTGCCGCCAGTGAACAGCGTGGGATTCATCACCGCAAAGCAGCCGGTGGCATGGAAAAACGGCACCGAAAGCAACGCCGTGCGCTGCGGCGCCTCAAGCGGATCGACCTGCGGAGGCACCTCACCACGGCGAACGAAGGAACGTGCTGCCGCCGCTGCCGAAGCAAAGATATTGGAGAGCATGTTGCGGTGGGTACCGAGCGCCCCCTTGGGACGACCGGTCGTGCCCGAGGTATAAAGAATGGTACAGTCATCATCGGGGGCGATCGCAACCTCAGGCATGGGAAGCTCGGGAAGCTTGCCCCAGTCATTGACCGCGCCCAATACATCCTCGAGCCGCTCAACATTGGTCTGTGGAAGATCATCGTCGTAGCGACTGACAAAAATGCATTCCAGGTCGGGGCAGTTGACTAGATGCTCGCTGATGCGCTCGAGCCGCTCGGCGTCCACCACTGCAATCTTGGAGCCGGAATCAACCAGACCGTATTCGAGTTCAGGTCCCGTCCACCAGGCATTCAGAGGGGTGAGGATGGCCCCAATGATGGTGGCGCCATAGAAAACAACGGGCCATTCGGGAAGATTGCGCATGATCAGCGCAACCCTGTCGCCCTTCTTCACGCCGCGCCGGACAAGCTCATGGGCGAAGCGCATCGTCGCGCGGTAGAAACTTTCATAGGTCGCGCGGTCATTTTCGTAGACGAGAAAATCACGCGCCGCGAACTGGCGGCTATAGGCGACAGCCTCGCGCAAGCTCGGCGGGCTGTGTTTCCACACCCGGGTGCGCACGCCGCGGATCATGACTTCTTCCGTCTCGAGCTTGGAGCCCGGCTGTGTCAGCAGTGCATGGGCCTGGGCGAGGGAAACAACAGGAAAATTGGCAGGCAGGGTCATCGTGCGTCCGTGAGCAAGTTCGAGGGTTAAGAGGGCAGGACCCCCATCCTTCACCCCGGTGACAAAAAATCAAGCGGCATCGCAGCTTGGCCGCCGCGGGCTGGTCCGCGGCGCCAAGATGGCGCCAGCCGGCCCTCAGAGCGCATCGATGCTGGCCGCGCGCGCCATCCATTCGGCACGGATTTCCTCGGCCAGGTCAGGAAAGCGCTCCTGGGCTGCGGCACGCATATTGGGCAGGGTATAGGCGGGAAAAAGACCGGGATCAGGCTTGAAGTCCCGCAATACCTGCCTGGCCAGCGTGACCTTGTGCACTTCGGTCGGGCCATCGGCAATTCCCATGACCATCGAGCCGATCAGCATCGAAGCAAACGGCATCTCGTTGGAAACCCCCAACGCTCCGTGGATATGCATGGCACGCTTGACGATCTCGCTATAGACCTTGGGCATCGCCACCTTCACTGCGGCGATATCTTTGCGGACCTTGCGATAATCCTTGTACTTGTCGATCTTCCAGGCGGTCTGCAGCACCAGCAGGCGGAACATCTCAAGCTCGATC
>JAKAVI010000423.1 GCA_021817355.1 Pseudomonadota bacterium
GGTGGTGGTCGCCCGTTTTGCCCATTTTCTTGAGGGCAAGGTGGAACGTTTTGTCTTGCCAGGGCCATCGGCGCTCAACTTTCTCCTGCACGAGGTGCTGGGTGGTGGTGGCGTGGCAAGTCTGCGCAACGACCCGCAGGGCAAGGGCTATGCCCAGCTGCTGTTGGAGGCGCCGGTCGAAATTCCCAGCGCGCTGGCCAGGCGCGACCATCTTATCTGAGAAGGACAACGCATGCCGCGGTTCGTTTCGAAGATCAGCACGGGCAGCGAAGCGTTCAGGACCAATCGCGCCGAAATGCTGGCGCTGGTCGAACGGCTCGGAGAAATCAATGCCCGCTCCCGCCGCGAATCCGAAAAGCGCAAGGCCCACTTCGAGGCGCGCGGACAGCTCACCCCGCATGAGCGGCTGTCACGTCTGCTTGATCCGGGCATGCCCTTTCTCGAGATCGGCAATGCCGCTGGCTATCTCCTCGATAACAAGGATCCGGAGCGCTCCATTCCAGGCGGCAATGTCATCGCCGGCATCGGCTTTGTCGCAGGGGTGCGCGTTGCCATCCTCGTCGATGACAGTGGCATCAATGCCGGCGCGATGACGGCCGCAGGCGGGTATCGCCTGCGGCGCTGCCAGGAAATTGCCCTGCAGAAGAAGCTGCCCTTCCTTCACCTCGTGGAAAGCGCGGGCGCAGACCTCATGAAATACACGGTGGAGGGCTTCGTTGTCGGCGGCGGTCTCTTCGCCAATCTGGCGCGGCTGTCGAAGGCCGGCTGTCCTGTGGTTACCGTGCTCCATGGCGCCTCCACCGCGGGCGGCGCTTATATGCCGGGGCTGAGCGACTACGTGGTCGCCGTGAAAGGACGCGGCAAGGCGTTCCTGGCCGGTCCCGCACTTCTGAAGGCAGCTACCGGTGAGGTGGCAAATGAGGAAGAACTGGGTGGAGCCGAGATGCACGCCAGCGTCTCCGGGCTTGCCGAATATCTTGCGGAAGACGATGCCCATGGCCTCATAATCGCCCGCGAAGTGGTCGCCCGCCTGCAGTGGAATACGCGCTGTCCTGTGTTCCCGCGCAGGAGCGCGGCCGCACCCGCCTATGACCCCGATGAGATCGCCGGCATCGTTCCCCTCGATTATCGCAAGCCCTATGACGTGCGCGAAGTCGCGGCGCGGCTGGTGGACGGTTCGGACATCCTCGATTTCAAGCCGCTTTACGGCATCTCCACGGTCTGCCTGCAGGCCGAGGTCCAAGGTCACGCCGTCGGTCTGATCGGCAATAACGGCCCCATCGATCCGGATGGTGCCACCAAGGCGGCGCAGTTCCTGCAGCTGTGCGACCAGTCCGACATACCGCTCGTGTTTCTGCAGAACACCACCGGCTACCTGGTCGGCAAGGCCTATGAACGCGCCGGCATGATCAAGCATGGCTCGAAGATGATCCAGGCGGTGACCAATGTGAGTGTGCCGCGCCTTACCTTCATGATCGGCGCCAGCTTCGGCGCCGGCAATTACGGCATGTGCGGGCGGGGTTATGATCCTGATTTCGTCTTCTCCTGGCCCAACGCCAGGACCGGGGTGATGGGCGGCGAGCAGGCCGCGCGGACCATGACGCAGGTGATGCAGGCCGGGGCGGCGCGCAAGGGCGTGACCCTCGATGAAGCCCAGATGAAGGCGCAGGAGGCCATGCTGATCCAGCATTTCGATGGTCAGTCCGATGCCTTCTACACCTCCGGCCATATGCTGGATGACGGGCTGATCGACCCCCGTGACACCCGCAAGGTGCTGGGCTTCCTGCTCGAAACCTGCTGGGAGGCACGCCACCGCAAGGTCACACCCAACAGTTTTGGCATCGCCCGGATGTGAGGGAACACGATATGACCACGCTGCAGCAAACCAAGGCTCTCATTGTCGAACGACAGGACAGCGTATTGCGCCTCTGGTTCAATCGGCCCGAGGCGCGCAACGCCCTATCTGCCGAGATTGTGGGCGAGCTGCACGCCGTACTCGATGCGGTGCGCGAGGACCGCAGCATCCGTACCCTGGTGTTGCGCGGCAAGGGCGGGGTGTTCTGCGCCGGTGGTGACATCAAGGGCTTCAAATCAGGAATGCAGGGTTCGGGGGATGAAGCGGAGATCGCCCGTTCCAATCGCAGTTTCGGCGATCTCATGATCAAGCTGAACGAGCAGCCGCAGGTGGTGGTGATGCTGGTTGAAGGCGGGGCGGTAGGTGGCGGGTTGGGGCTGACTTGCGTCGGGGATGTCACCATTGTGGAGAAGGCAACGCGCTTCCAGCTCAGCGAGACCAGCCTTGGCATTCCTCCGGCACAGATTGCCCCCTTTGTAGTGGAGCGGGTGGGTCTGACCGAGGCCCGGCGGCTGATGCTGACCGGCGCGCGCTTTACGGGCGAGGAGGCGGTGCGCCTTGGTATCGGCCATATCCTTGCCGATGGCGCAGAGGATCTCGAGCGTCATTGCAGCGCGGTGCTGGCACAGATTGCCCGCTGCGCCCCCGGCGCCAATGCGGTGACCAAGGCCATCGTGTTCGAGGCCTTGCGCCGACCGCGCAGCGCGGCGCTCGATTTTGCTGCAGACGGCTTTGCCCGCTGCATGCTGAGCGCGGAGGGACGCGAGGGGGTTGCCGCCTTTATCGAAAAGCGCAAGCCGCGCTGGGCAGAGGACGCGTAACGAGATGGCCAGACGCAGCTTCAACAAAATCCTGATCGCCAATCGTGGCGAAATCGCCGTACGCATCCTGCGTTCCGCCAAGGCCTGTGGCTAT
>JAKAVI010000038.1 GCA_021817355.1 Pseudomonadota bacterium
TCTACCAGCATTGCGAATTTCCTCAAGATAAATGGTGTCGGCACGGCGGAGGATTTCAAGCTTTTCTGCGGTAATCTCGCCTGGAATGCGGATCGCAAGACCGGGGCCGGGAAAGGGGTGTCGTCCCACAAAATGCGCGGGTAACCCAAGCTCGCGACCAAGTGCGCGCACTTCATCCTTGAAGAGTTCACGCAGAGGCTCAACCAGCTTCATTTTCATGCGTTCGGGTAGACCACCGACGTTATGGTGCGACTTGATCGTAACCGATGGCCCGCCAGTTGCTGAGACGCTCTCGATAACGTCGGGATAAAGTGTTCCTTGCGCCAGAAATTCAGCGCCGCCAACCTTTTCCGCTTCCGCATCGAACACATCGATGAAGGTTGACCCAATAATCTTACGCTTTTTCTCCGGATCGCTCACGCCTTCAAGCCGTTTGAGAAACAGCTCGCGGGCATCTGCGTGGACAAGCGGGATATTGTAGTGCCCACGAAAGAGCGAAACCACTTCTTCGGCCTCACCGGCACGCATCAAACCGGTGTCAACGAAAATGCATGTCAGCTGATCACCAATCGCCTCGTGAATGAGTACCGCGGCCACCGAGGAATCAACGCCGCCAGACAGACCGCAGATCACACGGCTCTTGCCAACCTGGTTACGGATTTTCTCGATTTCATGGGCACGGAATGCCTTCATGCTCCAGTCCGCAGGGATGTTTGCGACCCTTTGCACAAAATTGCTCAGCAGCGCTGTGCCGCGCGGCGTATGCACGACCTCCGGATGAAACTGCACGCCATAGAGTCTGCGCTGTTCATTGGCGATCGCGGCAAACGGGGCACCGTGGCTGACGGCGATGGGATGAAAGCCTTCCGGCAGAACGGTTACTTTATCGCCGTGGCTCATCCACACATGGTCATTGCCACCCAGCCCCCAAACGCCTTCAAACAGTGGGGACTGGCCTACGATCTCAATGTCGGCGCGGCCAAATTCACGGGAGCCATGGCTTTCGACCTTGCCGCCAAGCTGGGCAACCATGGTCTGCTGGCCGTAGCAGATGCCAAGAACCGGAACGCCCAGCTCAAACACCGCCTGGGGAGCACGCGGTGTCCCGGACTCCGTCACACTGGCCGGTCCCCCGGAAAGGATGATGGCCCGGGGCGGACTTTCTTTCAGAGCCTCGTCGGCCTTGTGGAAGGGAACAATTTCGCAATAGACGCCGCCCTCGCGCACGCGCCGCGCGATCAGCTGTGTCACCTGCGAGCCGAAATCGATAACAAGAACTGGAGCCGCCATGAGGGCGAGCCTATAGGAGGAGCCTCAGCGCTTGTCCAGCGACGCCTTAGCAGCCTCCTGTTTGGGAGTGCTCTGGGGGGCGGACATGGCCGCTGCAAGGTCCTGCGCCTGTGGACAGTGTGCGCCGCAGACATGGCGCAGGCGGGTGAGATAACCCTGGGCACCATTGCGGTCACCGAGGGCAAGGTCGGTTCTGCCGGCTCCCTCGAGAGCGGGGATCATTTTAGGGTTGAGGTAAAGCGCCTCGGCGAAATATTTGCGGGCGAAATGATTTTCCCCGTGGCGGGCATAGAACTGGGCGAGGGCCAGATAGCTTTGGGCACGCGACGGCTTTGCCACGACTGCGGACTGATAGAGCATGCTTGCTTCGTCCAAATGTCCCGCAAGTTCGGCGGCATGGGCGCGCTGTTCGAGGCGCTCCGGTGATGCGGCCTGGGACGGCACGCTGGCCAATACCGCCAGAACCGCGGCGGTGGCGACGAGGCGAATGTGATGCACCTTGTACTCCTTCGCTATTGCGCTTTGGGCTCAGCCCCGGGTCAGTATTGCCGTAAAAAAGCCGTCCGTCTGCGTCATATAAGGACTGGCTTGAAAGAATTCACCTATTCCCGTCAAGGGGGGGTGATCTGGCAGCTGGTTCCAGACCGACGCCGCGGGGATTACGGAAAGGTGCGGATTGCGGGCGCGGAATGCGGCGATCCGCTCCTCGTTTTCGCACCTCAATACAGAGCAAGTGGCATAAACCAGCCGCCCGCCAGGGGCGAGGAGGCTTGCGCCGCGGTCCAAGAGTTCATCCTGCAGCCTTTGGAACATGGCAAGGCGCTCTGGGGTGAGGCGCCATTTCTGGTCCGGCTGGCGCCGCCAGGTTCCGCTTCCGGAGCAGGGGGCATCGACCAGCACCCGGTCAAAACGGCCCGCAGGGTTCGCTTCGGTGCGGATGATGCGGACACCCGCCCGCACCGCACGCGGTTCCAGCTGGGCGAGGCGGCTGGCGGCGATATCGCTGGCGATGATCTGCCCCTGATTTTTCATGAGGGCTGCCAGAGCCAGGGATTTGCCGCCGGCGCCGGCAGCCAGATCACAGACCTGCATCCCGGGCCGCACATCGGTGAGCGCGCAGGCGATCTGTGCGGACTCATCCTGGAACTCGAAGGCACCATCGCCAAAGAGGGTTGTACGTTCCAATCCGGAAGCCCCGGGTGGGATTCTAAGACCTGTGACCGCGTAGGGAACTGCTTCGGCAGCGAAGCCCTGTGCGATCAAGGCCTCGGCGACCTTCGCACGGTCAGCCTTGAGCGTGTTGACCCTCAGATCGATGGGGGCGCGCTGCTGCATGGCCGTCATTTCGGACAGGAGGTTATTGCCAAACCTCTGCCGCAGCTCCTCTTCGAGAAATGCCGGGAATTCAGCTTGAACCCAAAGTGGCGGCGGGTCCGACGGCGGGATTTCCAGCGCCTGAACTTCGCTCTCGGAAAGA
>JAKAVI010000235.1 GCA_021817355.1 Pseudomonadota bacterium
CGTACTGCCGCAGAGAGCGCGTTCACTGGCGGTGAATTGAGCGTGATAACGGCGATGTCGCCATCCTTGCTGAGATCGGTCACTGAATTGATGGCAGTCATGCCTGGCCCCGGGTTATTTTTCCGGGGCGAAGGATGCGCTGGCCGGGCCGGCTAAGTCCAGCGCTTTGGAACAAGTGGTATGGCTCAGTCGCGACCCAAAGCCAGATCGCTGACAAAGGGGTTGGTTTTGCGTTCCCAGCCAAAGCTCGACATCGGTCCGTGGCCGGGAACAAAATTGGTGTCATCGCCAAGTGGCCACAGCCGTTCGGTGATCGAGCCGATCAGGGTGTTGAAATCACCGCCGGGAAAATCCGTGCGGCCGATCGAACCGCGAAAGAGCACATCGCCGACAAAAGCGAGTGCTGCCTCGGGGGTGTAGAAAACCACATGGCCGGGCGTGTGGCCCGGGCAATGGCGGACCCTGAGGCGCACATGACCCAGCTCGACGCTGTCTTCATCCTTGAGCCAGCGGCTGGGCTGGCAGTTCTCGGCGCCGGCAAAGCCGAACCGACGCCCCTGCTCGGCCAGGCTGTCGAGCAGAAACGCATCGCCCTCATGGGGCCCCTCGATCGGGACCTGGTAGTGGCGGGCGAGTTGGGTTGCCGCTCCGGCATGGTCGATATGGCCATGGGTGAGGAGGATCTTCTCGATCTCGATCCCCTTGGCGCTGACCGCGGCGATGAGCCGCTCGCTCTCCCCGCCCGGATCGATCAGGGCCCCTTTGCCGCTCTCACTGCACCACAGCAAGGAGCAGTTCTGCTGGAACGGCGTCACCGGCACGATGGCAGCGCAAAGGGGGCTCTGGGTCACGTTTGAAGGCTCCTTGTGGTCCATTTTGGCACGCCTTGCCGCGTCGGTTCCGTCCTCGCCCGGTACCCGGTTTGGCAAAAGCCAGGGCTTGTGGCCCGCAGGTCACAGAATTGCCGGGGTGCGGCGTTGATTGGAAGAGGCCATCTGATAAACTCGAGTTCCATGTCTGACGGCCGAAAGTCGCGGTCGTGGCATGGGGGAGATGTGGGGTTTTTATGCGCGTGCGCAAGCTGGTGGTGGGCGTTGCCGCTCTAGCTGCGATGTTGGTCATCGCAGCTGGCGGGTGGGCTCAGGCTGCGTCAGCGCGGCTGCCCGCTTCAAGCAGCCTGCCGGCCACAGTCCCCTCCGGCTCGGGGGCGCAGCTGCTGCACCTGTCGGTTTCTGGCGGTCCGGATCTGGGCTCGCGGCGGGGCGCGGGGTCGAGCTATCACGGGCTTTTCCCCATGACCAAAGCGGCCCTGTCGCCCTATGACAGCCTGACCCAGGGGGGCAGTTTCCTGTCGGCCGCGATTCGTCTGGCCAGCAACCTGCATTTCAGAGTGAGGGCCTCGACCCTGTCGGCCGAAGAGCGCCAGAGGGAGATGCCGCTGGCCACGACCCATGCTGCGGTCGCTGGCGGCTTCATGCCGGGGCAGACCAACGCCGCCCAGGCCAACCTATCCTGGACGCTGCGGCCATGGGCGCGGCTCTCGCTTTCGGCCGGTGAGGCTGACGAAAATGCCAATCTTATCGGCGGCCCGGCGCTGGCCCGGGCCCACACCAGCAGCGTTGGCATGGCCGCGCATCTGGGACTGGGCGATGGCTGGGTGACGACCTTTGCCTACCGTCAGGGTTCAACCCAGCTGGCACTCAAGCCGGCCTTCGCCCAGGCCCTGCAAAACGACCGCTCCTACGGCGTGACCCTGATGAAGCAGGGGCTGTTCTCCAGGCGCGACGCGGTCGGTCTGGCGATTGTTCGTCCGGGCAACATCTATACCGGCGGAATCGACCTCTCCGCGCCGATGGGCGTGGACCTGACGCGCACACTCATCGATTCGCGCGGTCTTCTGGTCGGGGGGACTACCGAAACCGATCTTGAGCTTGGCTATGTCACCACCTTCTTCGATGGTGCGCTGGCGCTGCAGGCCAATGCCGGCTATCAGATGAATGTGGCTGGCCGCAACGGCAACAATGCCGTCACGGTGCTGTCGCGGGCAAAGATCAATTTCTGAGCCAATTGCGGCAGGGACGGACAGAAACGGCAAAGATTGCGCCGCTACTGCCCCTCCGCTAAAACCCGCGCCACTTCAATTCAACCTGCTTCAAGGACGTGCACGCGATGGCCGGACCGCAATTTGTCTACTTCATGAGGGACCTCTCCAAGACCTATGCGGGGGGCAAGCAGGTACTCAAGAACATCTATCTGAGCTTTTATCCCGGCGCCAAGATCGGCATCGTCGGCGTCAATGGTGCGGGCAAATCGACACTGTTGCGCATCATGGCGGGCACCGACACCGAGTTCACCGGAGAAGCCTGGGCTGCAGATGGGGTCAGCGTCGGCTATCTGCCGCAGGAACCGCAGCTCGATAGCACCAAGAATGTGCTCGGCAATGTCATGGAAGGGGTGGCGGCCAAGCGCGCTTTGGTCGACCGCTTCAACGAGATTGCCGCCAATTATTCCGACGAAACCGCCGATGAGATGGCGGACCTGCAGGACAAGATCGAGGCCGCCGGACTTTGGGATCTCGAGTCCCAGGTCGAGATGGCCATGGACGCCCTGCGCTGTCCCGATGGTGATGCCGAGGTGAGCACGCTCTCCGGCGGTGAGCGGCGCCGCGTCGCGCTCTGCCGACTGCTGCTTGAAGCCCCCGATATCCTCCTGCTCGACGAGCCGACCAACCATCTGGATGCCGAAACCGTGGCGTGGCT
>JAKAVI010000174.1 GCA_021817355.1 Pseudomonadota bacterium
TCTCGCGACGGCACGGGAAAAGCTTGCCCGCGCCCAGTGCCTCACGGGTTCCGCTCAGAAGGCCGCACTGGCTGGTTGAAGGCAGGTGGGGCCGAGGGAGATGCCTAGCCTGCCTTGGTGGCCCCGCGCCTCAAGGGACAATGCCGCCCCTTCCAATAGGCCGCAACGCAGCTTAGGAACATCAGCGTGGGGCGAGGGCGCGATACCGCTGCGCGCACGCCTCTCGGGTTTCGATTTTACCTGCGAGTGATCGCAAGACGATGCCCCCTTCGGCTTGCTAGCCGGAGCGGGTGGTATGAGGAGGCTCGGATGAGTGAGGATGACATTCCGGAACCGGCCGCGCGCGAGAAGCTGCTACGCGCGAAGGAGAAGTGGGCGGATGAAGGCCGGCTCTTGACCGGTCGGACGGATCTTGGCCATGTCAACCGCTTGCCTCCTGGCCAGCGGCTCGTCACCAACTGGCCGGTCCTTGATCTTGGAGCCCAGCCAGCAATCGCGACTGAGCGCTGGCGACTGCGCGTGAGCGGACTTGTTGAGACGCCGCTGATCCTCAATCTCGAACAGTTTCTGCAACTTCCACAAAGCGAGATGGTCAGCGACATTCATTGCGTCACCGCCTGGAGCCGCTACGACAATCATTGGCAAGGTGTTGCGACACGGACCCTGCTTGAGTTGGTGAAGCCCAGGCCGGAGGCACGTCATGTGCTTTTTCAGTCTTACGACGGTTACACCACAAACGTCGCGCTCGAGGTCTTTGCCGCCGATAATGCACTTCTGGCCCATCACTGGGAGGGTCAGCCGCTGAGCCGGGAACATGGCGGTCCGGTTCGCGTTGTCATTCCGGATTGGTACTTCTGGAAGAGCGCCAAATGGGTAACGCGCATTGAATTCGCCGCCCAGGACAGGCCTGGCTTTTGGGAAGTCCGTGGCTATCACAACGAGGGCGATCCCTGGAAGGAAGAGCGTTACAGCTGACGGTGCGCAGCCCGGACTGCGAACCTGTGCAGCCCTTATCGCGGCTACGACGCTATGGCGGCAAGGCGGGCTATACGCACCGCGCTGTCGAACATCTCCGAGGTCAGTACCCCCGTGTTGGTGTTGTAGCGAGAGCAGTGATAGCTCGATACCACGGTCAGCTGTCCGGCGTTGTAAGATGCACCATGACGGAAGGGATGGTCCTTCAGCTTCAGTTCGAGCGCCTTGACGACGCTGTCGTGGGCGATCTTGCCCAGAACCAGGATCGCACGCAGCTGCGGCAGGGCCGCAATCTGGGCTGCAAGGAAGCGGCGGCAGGAATTAATTTCCGCCGGTAGGGGTTTGTTTTGCGGTGGCACGCAGCGCACCGCATTGGTGATGGCGCATCCCTTGAGCTCAAGGCCGTCGTCTGGCCGCATGCCGTATCGGCCGAGCGCGAGCTTGTGGCGCAGCAAGGTGGCATAGAGCAGGTCACCCGCATAATCACCCGTGAAGGGCCGCCCCGTGCGGTTGGCGCCATGAAGCCCTGGAGCCAGGCCGACGATCAGCAAACGTACCTGATCCTTGGCGCAGAAGGTCGGAACTGGCGCGTTAAAGTAATCGGGCAAGGCACGCGCGTTCTGCCGCCGGAAACTGGCCAGGCGCGGGCACAAGGAACAGTCGGACGCGGGCTCACAATTGGACGGCATGGGCTGCTGGGTTCAACTCGTAACGCCAGTATACCTGCGCTCAGCCGGTCGTGCCGCTGTGAATATCCTCGTCACGATGATGTTCACCCATTCGCGGACCGCCTTCGCGCATGATTGAGGCCTTTAGATCGTCCAGTTCGATGAAATTATCAGCCTGGCGACGCAGTTCGTCAGCCACCATGGGCGGCTGTGTACGCGTCGTCGACACAACGCTGACGCGCTTGCCTTTGCGCTGGGCAGACTCCACGAGCCTACGAAAATCCCCATCGCCAGAAAATATCACGATGTGGTCGACAATTTCGGCCATATCCATCACATCGATGGCCAGCTCAATGTCCATATTGCCCTTGACCCGGCGGCGTCCCTGGCTGTCGACGAATTCCTTGAGTGGCTTAGTGACGACAGTAAAGCCATTATAATCCAGCCAGTCGACGAGCGGGCGCAGAGGCGAGAATTCCTGATCGTCAGCAACCGCCGTATAGTAAAAGGCACGGACCAGGATACCCTTGTGCGCGAATAACTCGAGCAGGCGCTTGTAGTCGATATCAAATCCCAACCCTTTTGCGGCGCCGTAGAGGTTGGCTCCGTCGATAAAAAGGGCAAGTTTTTCCTGCGGATAGAATAACATAAAATCCTCCAATGACTATGAAACTGGCAACAAATTCAGAAATGTCATCATGCGTTTGGCTTAATTCCTTTGCTGTTTCCTAAAGGCTGTGCTGTGATTCTTATCGCCCTTGGCGCCAATCTGCCTTTTGCTGGTGCGGCTCCGGAACAGACGCTGCGTGCCAGCCTGAGGCTGTTAAGCAATAACGGCGCAAAAGTGATTTCTGTTTCGCGCTTTTTTATGACCCCGGCATGGCCGGATCCGTCTGATCCGCCTTATGTGAACGCGGCGGCAATGGTGGCTACATCTCTGGCTCCTGGAGCCATGATGGAGCTCATGCATGACATCGAAAGCCGCCTTGGGCGGGTCAGGGGTAAGCGCAATGCCGCGCGTTGCCTTGATCTTGATCTCCTTGATTATGGCGGGCAGGTCGACGTGGGGCCCCCTATATTGCCTCATCCACGAATAGAAAACCGCGGATTTG
>JAKAVI010000272.1 GCA_021817355.1 Pseudomonadota bacterium
GCGAGCTCCTGCCGGGCCTCGAGCGAGGCAGTCTGACGCGCCCCGTAGAGCGCGAGCAAGGCGTGGCGCAGACGGCTGCGCACCCCCCACGCTGTGCCTACGAGGTCCCACCGTGCCGCGGCCGAAAGCTGGCGCGCCTGCGCCCTGCGATCGCCGCGCCGGCCCGCCGTTTCGATCGGCCAGTCGATGGCAACCGGCACGATCCAGGGAGTGCGCACGCCCGGAACCCCGGCGTCATATCCCGGGCTCAGCGAAAGCGACGGGTTCGGACGCGCGCGCGCTGTGATCCGTGCCGCCTGCGCGGCGAGCAGCTGCGCGCGCGCATAGCCGAGCGCGGGCTGGTAGTAAAAGCTGGCCAGGGTCAGCGCCTTAAGATCCCAGGGCCGAGCCCGGCCGGGCCATGCGACATGGTTGACCGCCAGAAACCTCGCAAGGCCGGGACTGGCGAGCGAGCGGCTCTCATAGGCCTTGAGCGATGTGGCAGGAGAGATAGGCCGCGGCTGGAACGTGGCGCAGCCGAAGAGAAGCCCCGTGGCGAGCAGCCACAGGTACCGCGTTCTGAACACAGGCGGCATGGAGTTGGCACGTTTTGAACCCATCATGGCGGTCATACGCACGCGCGCGCGCTACCCCTCTTGAGAATCCGATAATTCGAGCGGCCGCGTTCTTTGCCTTCGCCCTTGGACCCATCCTGGGTGCGGCCCATTGGCGGCGCCGGCCACACCCAAATCGGCAAATCCCAAGACGGGCGACGGGGCGTGCGGCGATGGCGGCGTCGACCCACTTCCGGGGCCCTGTCCGATTATTCATACTCTTACCTGGTCAGCCGGGGTTGGTGTGGAGGATTGGTCTTCCTTTCGATCCGTGACGCGGGCGCGCGGCTTTCTTCCAGAGGGACAACCGTCAGCGCTGCGTAGGAGTGACGTAGACGTGATGGAGAGCGAGGCAGGACGCCATGATGGATCGTGAACTTCAAGCCCTGGCAAAGCTGCCGGCAGACAGGGCGCTCGACCGGTTGGAGGCCGGTGTCTGGAGCGCCATCACGGCGCGCGCGACGGAGCGGCACACCTTCCGTGTCATCACCTCCTGCCAGGCGGTCGCATTGGTCGTGGCCTTGCTCGGCAGCGCCGCAGCGGGAGCCGCCAGCGCTCCGGTCCATCCGGCCGCGAACGCGATCGCACAGCCAAGCGGTGGGCTTGCGCCCTCCGACCTTCTGTTCGGGAGGCTTCCATGAACGTCTCGCTTCGCGCGGTCGCCGCGATGGTGCTGCTGACCTTGGCAGCGGGCGCTCTTGGCGGCTGGCTGGGCGTTGCCTATGGCGCGTGGCGGGCCGCCCCGCCCCTGGGCCTTCACGCGATTTTGCATCACGATCTTCATCTGACTTCCGCGCAGAACGAACGGATTGCCACCCTCGAGCAGCGCTTTGCGGCACGCCGCAAGCTGTTCGGCGCGCAAATGCAGGCGGCAAATCGGGAGCTGGCAATCGCGCTCGAGACCGATCACACCTATGGTCCGAGGGAACAGGCGGCAATCGACCGCTTTCACCAAGCGGAAAAGCACCTTCAGGAAGCCACGATCCGGCACCTGCTTGCCATGCGTGCCATCCTCACGGCCAAGCAGTCCAACGTCTTCGATCGCGCTGTCTACGAGGCATTGACCACGGCCTCGTCGTGACCACTGCGCCGCAAAGCGCATCGGATGAGGCACTGGCATCGCGTGCCGCAGGCGGCGAACGCGCGGCGTTCAATGAGCTGATCCGGCGCTACAAGGAGCCGCTGTATCGTTTTGTGCGCCGCTATGTTGGCGATGGCGATGACGCCTATGATCTTCTCCAAGAGAGCTTTATCTCGGCCTGGGGCGCACTCCAGCGCTACAACCCGGACCGGCCCTTTTCGCCGTGGCTGCATCGCATCGCCCTCAACAAGTGCCGGGACTTTGGTCGCCGGCAGACCGTTCGCCGCGCCGTCCTGCGTCTGCTGGCTCTGGGCACGGAAGATCCGGCCCCCCTGGAGGTCGAGCGCGCCGAGGAGGAAGTCGAAGCTTCGGTGCGGCTCGGCCGGCTCGACAAGGCCATTGCCGCTTTGCCGCCGCTATATAAGGAGCCGCTGTTGCTCACGGCGATCGAGGGCCTGAGCCAGGACGAGGCGGCGGCGATCCTTGGGACGACACGCAAGGCGATCGAGATGCGCCTCTATCGCGCCCGCCGGAAACTGGCGGATGAACTCGGGCAAAGTTGAGCGGGATGATCTGCCCCGACGCGTCGTGCGAAGCCTGGACGCCAGATTAATACCAATCTGCATAGATAATCATTCATGAGCCCAGTCACGCAGACCGATGGACATGACGCGCCAGGGTTGATCACGTAGCCGGTTCCAGGCCTTTGAGCAGAGGGCGACAATCTGGTCGTATGATTCGAAGATCCGGTTGGATAACCAATTGTCGCGCATGAACTGCCAGATGTTTTCTACCGGGTTCAGTTCTGGCGCCTTGGCGGGCAACGGCAGGATCGTGATGTTGTCTGGAAGCTTCAGCTTTGCCGTGGTGTGCCACCCAGCCTGATCGAGCAGAAGAACTGCATGAGCACCTGGCTCAACAGCAGCGCTGATTTCGGCCAGATGAGCATTCATCCTAAGCCGGCAGAGCCGGAACCAAACAGGATGATATAGACTGCGGGGATGGCAAAGCATGGGAGGTTTGGCCATGGCGCAGCATCTGCTTGAACGGTATGGGGATCGCATGCATGGAGTGC
>JAKAVI010000107.1 GCA_021817355.1 Pseudomonadota bacterium
GTTGTGATCATGCTCGCGGAAATATTCCGCGATAAGCTCTACATCAAGATCCGACCTCGGCTTCCATTCCAGGGTTCCGCGATAGGCTTGGGAGCGTTGATTGTCGATCGCCGCACCAGTAAACAGATTCTTGCCATAACCACCGTGAGATTGAATGTCGGTAGCCAGGCGCCCCATTAGGGTGCCACTGTCATTCAGCGGGCCGCTGACCGCTCCCTGGAAACTGAAAAGGCTATAGTTTCCCGCGGTAACGTGGGCGTACCCAGTCAGGTAATCCGTAGGCTTTGCAGTCACGAGGTTGATCGCGCCAGCAGTGGCGCCAAGCCCATAGGTCGTACCTTGCGGACCGCGAAGCACCTCAACGCGGGACAAATCGTAAAAGCCAAGCAATTGAGCAGCCGGCCGCGCGATCATCGCGCCATCTTCCAGCACCGCGACCGCCCCATCGCCGCCAAGATCTATACTTGTCATGCCGATGCCGCGAATAAAGATGCGCGCGACGCCAAACTGATTGCCGACGGACAGGTTAGGAACCATTGCCTGCAAATCGGAAATATTCTGGATACCACCAGGGCCGATTTTGTTTGCCGATATGACGGATGCCGCCACAGGCGCATCCTTTAATGTTTGATGGGTTTTGGTCGCGGTGACGACGACTTCTTCAATTTGCTTGGTATTGGCCGATGCAGTGGGACCGCCAGCGAGAGCAATGCCCGCGACTGAAGCGAAAAGTACAGCACGATAGGCCCTTTTGTGATCTACACCCATGAAAGGCAGCCCCCCCTTTTATACGCCAAATACTGGCGGTCTATATATCTACTGAGCAGTATGATAAAATAGATTTTGCGTCAAGCGGGGATGTGACGGGTTTAAGACGGTGGTTGTGCGCCTTTAATTGAGGAATTGCTCTCGCCGTAGCCTCAGTCCGACGGCTTCTCGGTCCCAGGTATCAGCTGTTACGCCCTCACCGCGCAGGGCTGCCTTCTGTACTTTGGCAGATGGCGTCTTGGGCAACTCGTTCAGGATCCGGATGTATCTAGGAACCATGAAGTAGGCCATTCGTTCAGCAAGAAATGCAATGAGTTCAGCCGGATCGACGATTTGTCCGGGGACCGGTGCGATCACCGCCATCACCTCATCCTCGGAAAGTTCACTTGGTACACCAATCACTGCTGCTTCGCGTACGTTCGGATGGGCCACAATTTCCGCCTCAACCTCAAAGGACGAGATGTTCTCTCCGCGCCGCCGAATAGTATCCTTCAGCCGGTCGACGAAATAAAAATAGCCATCTTCGTCAAGACGGAAACCGTCCCCGGTGTGAAACCAGCCATTGCGCCAGGCGCGCGCAGTTGCCTCCGGATTCTTGTGATAGCCGCTGTTCATGGCCCAGGGCCGGTCGGTGCGCAAAATCATCTCCCCAACCTGCCCTATGGGGACTTCGCAGTCATTTTCGTCAACAAGCCGAACCTCCACCCCCTTGCGCGGGCGACCACACGTGCCGCGCTTGGTTGGATTGGCTTCGGACACGATCGGCGAGGAAATCTCCGTCATGTTGAATATGGTATAAACGTCAATGCCAAAGCGCTCCGCGAAGGGGGCGGCATCGTCGGTAAGCGGTACCATGAGCGCGAGCCGTACCTTATGGTCACGGTCTGATGCGCTTTGGTCACGTTTCATCAGGAACGTCGCCATAACCCCCAGTAGGAAAATAGCCGTGCATTGGGTTTGCTTGACAAAATCCCAGAATGTGTCGGTGGAATAGCTTTCCATCATGGCGATCGAACCGCCACGGGCAAACATCACAAAGGGCAGGCCCATCCCACCAATATGAAACAGTGGCATATTCACAAGAAAGCGGTCTGCCGCGGTTACCATCGTCCAAGAGTCCGGGCCTGCATTGGTGTAAAGATGCAGATATGACGACAGCACACCTTTCGAGGGGCCGGTCGTTCCGGAGGTATAAATTATCGATTGCGTATCCCATGGCTCAATGGGTCGATCCGGCTCGGCCAGCGCACCGTTGGTCTGCGCAAGTGCCTCAAAAGAGCTCGCACGCAGGCCAGAAGGCACCTCGCCGTCTCCAACCAGTATCACGTGCTGGAGACTATGCGCATCCACGTCGGCCAGACGCTCCACCAACGCGCCATGAGCGACCAGTATCCTGGCATCGGAATTGTTTAGAACGTGTTGAAGAATGCTGCCGCGATAGGCCGTATTGAAGGGCACAAACACCGCTCCAAGATAGTTGACGGCAAATTGGATCAGCAAGCCTTCCCGGCCGTTAGGCAACCAAACTGCTATGTGATGTCCACGGGCCACCCCCAGCTGCTGAAGTCCGGTTGCCACCTTTAGCACCCGGCGGCGGAACTCGGAAAAGCTCCATTCCTCACCATCAGCAAAAATGACAAAGGTTTGCTCCGGCTTTTCACGTGCCCAGCGATCCATCAGATAGCGGGACACGCAAAGCTCGCGCGCTGGAACGCGCGGATCGCTATGACCTGGCATTACTCCCCCGGCTTTTCATAGGCTCCAATTTTCTTACGTGGAGCACTAAAATTCTACTGATGGGAATAATTTTACGCAAGTCAGGCAGAGTAGATATTTTCAGCTCTTCCGTGACTTAAAGCGCACGATCCGTTCCACCGCATCCAATGCGTGGCGGATGACTTCGCTGGGCGTGCGCTGCCCCTCAGGATTATACCAAAGCGAAATCCAGCTAAGCAGGCCCCCAATCCAGACCGCGGTCATCGCGGGGTCTGCGATGTCAAACTCCCCGGCCCTTTTCCCCTCTTCCAGAAGTTGTGCAACCTTCTGGTCAAAGCGATGCCGCAGGTCCCGGATCCGCCTTGCATCAGCATGTGCAAGATTCTTTTCTTCGCGCTGATAGACGACAATGAATTCCTGATTCTCGATGATGATCTTCGCGGTTCGTTCTACGAGCAGCTTCATTCGCAGGGTCGGCGTGCCCTTGGCTGCTAGAGCCTCGGTTTGAACATCAAGCGCCAGGGTGATGCCGCGCTGACATATCTCGGAAAGAATTTCACCCTTGTTGCGGTAGTAAGAATATATGAACGGCTTGGTAACATTCAGCCGTTCGCTGACGTGATCAAGGGTGGTGGCCGTATAGCCCAGGTTGAAGAAGAGGTGGCATGCCTCCTCAAGAATGAGGCGACGCTTGTAGGCCGCAATTTCAACCTTGAGTTTCTTGGGCTTACGAGTCGCATGAACAGCCAATCCTACCCCCCGAGCTTAAGGACTCAGGGTACTTAGCATGAATTGTGCCCAATGTTGTAAAATTGCGTTCAGCTGGTCAGGATATTCAACCCGCGGCCATTTGCAAAATCTCCATGACCTCCTCGGGGCCACTGACTGGACGCGGATTAGTCCGTGCCCACAGGTCCTCCATCGTGTAGCGAGCGACCTTGTCGAATTGCGGCTGATCCACATTCACGCTTTTTAGCGTTCGCGGCATGCCGAGGCTGCGAATGAACTTGTCCGCGGCTTCGGCGGCCGAAGTGCCCGCCTTTCCAAGTCCCGCGGCAATGCGCTTTTGTCTTTCGCCATTTACCGACGCATAGAATGCCAGTACGTAAGGCGCCATGACACAGGAGGTATAGCCGTGGGGCACTCCGCAGGTTCCACCCAGCACGTGGCCAATGGCATGACTTGCGCCCATGGGGATGCCGCCAATTACCGGGATCATCGATTGCCATGCGCCAATCTGGCACTTGAGCCGGCCTTCAAGATCAGCTGGGTTGGCCTTGACCCGTGCCAGACCTTCCGACAGTAGCCGTAGGGCACTGTCAGCCATCCCATCTGCAAAATCATTGGATAAGAATGAGCCCAATGTCTCCATGGCGTGATCGAGCGAACGCACTCCTGTCGACATCCACAGCCACTCCGGCGTATGTACGGTAATTGCGGGATCCAGAATGACCGAAATTGGCGCCATTAGCCGGTGATCGTACCCCTGCTTCAACTGGATCCGCTCATCGGTTGCACCAGACAAGGTGTTAAACTCGCCGCCCGACAACGTGGTCGGAATGGCGATCATCCGAATGTCTGGACCTTCATATTGGGGCCTTTGCAGCACACCATTTTCATCGACATAGATGTGATAGGGTTCGAGATCTTCGGGTTTGCGCAGATTGTGTTTGAGGCACAGAAGCATGACCGCTGATGCGTCATTGACAGAGCCGCCACCTACCGAAACAATGAGATCTGACTTTACTTCCCGCGCATGCTCTGCCGCCCGAATTACCGCGGACCGTGGTGCATGAGGAGGCATGCCATCGTGCGTTGCCGCATGACGCTTTCCGAGTGCCTTCTCGATACGAGCAATCTCATCGGTATTTTTGTTTAGATTGGTGCTTACATGGAGAAAGACGCGCTTTGCATCCAGGCGATCAACCTCGGCGGCCAGGGCTTCAGCGGCGGGGCGCCCCAGCGAGACGTTTTCCATCGCTGTCCAAATAATCTGACTTTGAGCAACCATTGCAACCTCCCGCTGTCAGCAAACCGACTGGCCAACTGTCTTGACGCGGCTTGCATGTTCTATATACCCAGTGGTACATTATTTATACGATCAGTCAACTTCCCTGCAGGCATGGTGCCGAGGAATCCCCCGGAAAGCCCGTATGACAGATTCACCATCGCGAACGTGGAAGACAGCGTCTGGTATCCCGCTGAAGGTCTCCTACACCAGCGAGGACATTCCTCAGTGGTACTGCCCCGACGTAAATAAGGTGCCTGGCGAATTGCCCTATCAGCGTGGCGCGTTTGCACAGGGCTATCGCTCCAAGCCCTGGCGAATATTCCAGCTCTCCGGATTTGGAAAACCCGAGGACGAGAACGAGCGGATCAAGTTTCTTCTGGCGCATGGCGAAACCGGCTTCCTGATGGAACATGACCGTAATACCGCCGACCACATGTATAATGTGGACCACCCTGATGTCATTGCCCGTCCGCAGGATGTTGGACTGACCGGGGCGGTGATGCAGAGCATACGGGACATCGATATCTGCCTTTCGGACCTTCCCATCGCGACAACATTCGGACACGCAGGTGGCGCTGTAGTTCAGCATGCACCTTTTGCACTTGCTGGCTACTGGACGATCGCCAAACGGCGCGGGATCAGTCTCGAAACCTTGCCCGGCACCGGCCAGAGTGATTTTTTTCTCACCTATCATGGCTGCGTGCCCAAGCATCAGATCCCGACGGCGGCCGGACTACGCTTTAACGCCGACATCATCGAGTTTTGTTACAAGCATGTTAAGCGTTGGGTACCCGTATCGATCGCAGCCTATAATGGCGCGGATACCGGACTCAATGCCTATCAGGAGCTCGGCGCCCTCTTTGCGAACGCAGTCGAATATCTCGACGAAATCAAGCGCCGGGGCTCGATGCCGCTGGAGGCGGCAGCGAAGGCATGTGGTGGCGTAAATTTTCGACTGTCGATGGATCTGTTTGAGGAGGCGGCGAAGATTCGCGCCGGCCGCAAAATGTGGGCCGATCTTCTGGAGCGAAGATATGGCGTAACCGACGCCAAGGCGCGACAGCTGCGCATTCACTGTGTCACGTCTGGTTCCAACATGACTTACCAGCAGCCATTGAATAACATCGTGCGCGGCACTCTCATGGCGCTTGCAGGTGTACTGTCCGGCATCCAGTCGCTGGGCATCTCTGGCTATGACGAGGCGCTCTCAATTCCATCCGAGCACGCTCACCAGATGTCCGTGCGCATCCAGCAAATTCTCCAGCACGAAACAAATATTCCCGCGGTAGTGGATCCACTGGGAGGCTCCTATTATGTCGAGTCCCTGACCGCCGAGCTGATTGAGCGGGCGTGGTCCTTCTTCGACGAGATTCAGGCGCGGGGTGGATTTCTGGAAACTCTCAATACCGGCTGGCTGCATCATTGCGCCCACGAAAATCAACACGAGGATTTTCTCGCCCAGGAGCGCCGGGAACGCATTATTGTCGGTGTCAATGAATTCAAGGCAGACATCTCTCCATTTGAGGTGGATGGCTTTGTTGGTGTGGGCGACGCCTTCGATGTTGCCATGCAGCGGTTGAAGGAAGTCAGGACTTCGCGCGCGCAGAAGCCTGCTGCCCTGGCTCTGCATAATCTGGAGCGGGTCTGTCGCAGCTCAGAAAACATCATGCCGGCCATGATGGATGCCCTCGGTGCAGAGGTCACGCTGGGTGAAATTGGTGATGTGTGGCGCAGTGTGCTCGGGGACTGGATTGCCCCCCAGATCACAATTTAGGGCTCCGGGAGGTTGAATTGAAAAACTCTGCACGGATACTCATCGCCAAAACCGGACTTGATGGTCATTGGCGCGGCGCCTCACTGGTTGCACGCGCCCTGCGCGAAGCCGGTTTTGACGTGGTGATGGCCGGCATGAGCAGCTGGGAGGAAATCGTTCAGGCGATTTCCGACAAGGAAGTTGACCTTCTGGGCATTTCCATCGGTGGTCACATTGAGGTGGCCGAGCGGGCAATTGCCGAAGCCCGCAAAGTCCGCCCGGACTTACCCGTCATGGTGGGTGGCGTGGTGCCGCCCTGGGCGAAGAAAAAGCTAGAGGCGCAGGGAGTTGAGGTTTACCCCCCTGGCTCCCAGATGAGCGAGATTACTGAAGGTGCCCAGCGTCTGACCGGCTACCGGGCCGAACCAATGCCCAGCCCGGATACGTCCGGCCGATCTTAAGCGCGGGAGAACTGGCACCGACTTCGCCCGTCACGCTACCCGAGGCAGGCAGGCAAAGGTCATACCTCTATCCGCGATGGTCACACGCGCAGGCGTGAGAGCAAGGCTTTGATTTGACTGGTGTCGCCGACAGGATTCGAACCTGTGGCCCCGAGATTAGGAATCTCGTGCTCTATCCTACTGAGCTACGGCGACGCCGGAAATCCTGATACACCAGCTATAGTGCCCCGCCAATCGCGAAGACATTGTTTCACCATTTCCGGCATCAGGCTTTGCTCCAGAAGGTCGCGGCAGCAGCGGACCCATAACGGCGCCAGACTGCAATCGGAAAAGTCTCGCCTGGCGCAGGAGGCGCCAACAGCGCGTCCCAGACCCTGCGGCGCGGGGGCTCGATCATTGGCCTGCGCACTCCTGCTCTCAGGACGCCCGCAAATTCACTTTACGATATGGGAGAACCTACACGATCGCTCGCCTCCTCGGCAGCGGGCGGCAATCGATGAAGGCTGTGCCCAAGGCGGTGCCCCCTGCATGTCCCCTTGGGGCTAAGCGCCAGTCAGCCAGGCAAAGCTTCCCCTTCCGATGCTCACGCAGCGAAGACTGATTCTCTGCTTCACCCAATGGGGGGGTCTGCTGACTGAAAATTCCGCCGAGGACAAGCTTGACCCAGCGAGAGCCAGTGATGTCCTAGAATTGTCACACCTCCGTCATGCCTTCGAAGTGGTCAGCTTTGTCCGCTCCGGCTGGCCACTTGCCCCGGCGAAAAAGGGGCCTCAGGAGTGCCCCTGACTACCGCGGCACCGCCAGGACGCGCGCAGCGAGCATGACATCTCATGGCCCATGCACTCTCGGATACACTTGCCGCGTCACCTGCAAAGTCCTGGGACATGCCCACAGCCCGTAGCGTTTGGAGCTGGAATTGGCGCCAAATCCTGCATCTGCCGCCCTCCAAAACGATCAGTGTTTCCAAAAGGATGCGAGAGCATCGCGGCGAGGTTCAAAGGGCGATGGCAGGCCCGTCGCGCGGCTGCCTTCAGAGAGGTGGCTCGCGCAGGGACCCATCTGCGCAAAGCCATTAGCAGGGCCGACGGAACGCAGCAGCATCCGAAGGACCGCCAACCCTGTGCCGAAAAATCCCTGCGGGGAGATGGTGAAGCCGCAGCGTTTGCCTTATATACCCGCCGCCCTAGGGCAGGTTGGCGCAGCGCATTGGGGGCAATGCCCGGCCAACTTGCTGCCGCAGATTTGACAAAAGCCCCAAGCATAAGGGCGCCCATCGCCGTCGCACAGAGCGGCGCGGCAGGGCCGATCGGCGAGGATCTTTACCGATCCTCCGGCACGATCAGTCAGTCGCTCTGGTCTAGAATTTGGCCTTCGGGGCAGAACACGTATGACAGAAAAGCCAGTTTTTTTCGACGCGAGCGGCAAGCGCGCGGTGCGAATTTCTGCGATTGGCTGGACCGTGGCCATCGTCTCCACGTTGGTGGGAATGTATTTTCTTGCCAGCCTTTTTGTGACGTCGCCGCTCTCCGGCCTCAAGATGCCCGGGCAGCTGGTGGCGATCAAAACCGCGGCGCTTGAACGCAAGGCCGAGGCGCCGGGCCTCGTCGACCTGGCAGAATCGATGGCGCAAAGGCTGCGTGCCCGGCGGGCGCACCTCGCGGCCTTGCGCCGGCTGCGCAACGAACGGCGCATGCGTGCCCTTCCGCTCTCGCGCGCCATGCTGCCGCACAAAGGTCGACCGCTCTCCATCGCGTTTTTCCCCAGTTGGGCGTCCGCCGATAACGTCTATCCCGCGCTCAAACAGGCCCTGCCAAGGCTCGACGCCATCATGCCGACCTGGCTTGATCTGTCGGGGCCAAATGCCACGCTGAATACAAATTTCAGCAATCGTCTTTATCAATATGTACTGCGCAACAAGCCCAACACGGCCATCCTACCTGTCCTGCAAAATGCCTCGGGCGGTGCCTTTCATGGCAAGGAGCTGGCGAGTCTCCTCGCCAATCCGGCGCGGCGCAGAGCCTTGATCGACGGTGTGACCCAATTCATCTGGTCTCACCACCTGCAGGGTATCTGCGTCGATTTCGAGAACGTACCGCCTCGTTCCTACCATGATCTGTGGCTGTTCCTTTACGAGCTGCACAAGCAGTTTCGTCCACATGGCTGGACCATTGCCCAGGCGGCACCGTTTGACGACAGCTCCTGGCCTTTCGCTGCCTACGCCCGTGTGATCGACTACACCGTGCTCATGGCCTATGACGAACACACCCAGACGGACAATCCGGGCGCCGTTGCCGGACAAGACTGGTTCGAATCGCAGCTGGACAAGCGCATGAAGGTGCTGGCGCCCAGCCACACCATCATCGCCATCGGCGCCTATGGCTATGACTGGAACAAGGACGGTACCTACGAACTCAGTTTCCAACAGGCAATGATTGATGCCCATGACGCGGGGGCAGACGTACGCTTTGATGGAGCCACCAACAACCCGCATTTTTCCTATGAGCAGAATGGCGAGCGGCACGACGTCTGGTTCCTCGACGCAGCCACCGCCTTCGACGACATCCACGCTGCCGACATCTATCAGCCGGCGGGTTATGCAGTGTGGCGTCTTGGCTCGGAAGATCCCGCCGTATGGAGCGTGATGGGGCGCCCCTATGGAGCACCGGTTCCCAACACCCTTTACCGGATCCCGTTCGAGAGCGACATTGATACCGAAGGTGCGGGTGAGATTCTGCGCGTCGAAGCAGAACCCCAAACCGGTACCCGTACCCTCGAAATCGACAGCCAGACCGGTGATATCGATGACGAGCACTACACCCGCCTTCCCTCCACCTATGTGGTGCGCCAGTTTGGCGCCCATTACGGCAAGGAGGTCGCGCTGACCTTCGATGACGGCCCTGATCCGGAGTGGACGCCAAAAATTCTCCACATCCTGAAGCAAAAGCACGTTCCAGCCACCTTCTTCATCATCGGCGCCAATGCAGAAGCCAATCCCGGGCTTGTCCAGGATCTTGTCGATCATGGCGAAGAGGTAGGTGACCACACCTACACCCATCCCAATCTCGCCGATACGGCGAATGAAGGCACGCGGCTGGAACTAAACGCGACGCAGCGTCTGTTTGAGGCGCTGACCGGTCGTTCCTTGCGTCTCTTCCGTCCGCCGTATCTCGGCGACGCTGAACCGTCGGACGTCGACGAGCTCATCCCGGTCGAGGTCGCCCAGGATCTGGGTTACATCACGGTCGGCGAACACGTCGATCCGCGCGACTGGGCACGGCCGGGGACGCAAACGATTATCGCTCGGGTGATGAAAGAGATCCATCAGTCGAGCCGCCACAATCGCTACCCCACCAACATCATCTTGCTGCATGACGGTGGTGGCGATCGTGCCCAGACCGTGGCGGCACTGCCGGTGATCATCGACCACCTGCGTGCGCAGGGATACCATTTCGTACGCGTGTCCGATCTGGCCGGACTGACGCCAAAGGAAGCCATGCCTCCTTTGCCCATGACGGTGCAGCTTCTGACCGATCGCGTGGTATTTCTGACCATGAGTTCCATCGGCCATGCGCTCTACTGGTGTTTTCTTCTGGCCATTTTCCTCGGCATAGGGCGCATGGTGATGC
The DNA here is from genome assembly GCA_021817355.1 of Pseudomonadota bacterium. The sequence goes on from JAKAVI010000107.1 coordinate 10,336, forward strand.
TGGTGGGTCTGGCATTGTGGCGTCGTGGCCGGACGAAGGCCGAATTCGATGCTCCGCCTGCAGAAGAGACGTTTGCGGTCTCGGTCATCATTCCAGCCTTTAACGAAGAAAGCGTCATTCAGCGCACGGTACGCGGCATTCTCAACCAAACCTATCGCCGTCTGGAGCTGATTGTCATCGACGACGGCTCCAGGGACAACACAAGCGGTGTGTTGCAGGAAGCGTTTGGGCAGGATCCGCGGATCAGCCTGGTGAGAGTACAAAATGGCGGCAAGGCGCGCGCGCTTAATACCGGCCTTGCCCTGGCCAAAGGCGAGATCATCGTGGCGATGGACGCTGACACCGAATTTGCCCGCGATACCATTGCCCGCCTTGTGCGCTGGTTCAGCGATGAGCACATCGGCGCTGTCGCCGGCAACGCCAAGGTTGGCAACCGCATCAACATGATCACGCGCTGGCAGGCTCTGGAATATGTCGTTTCGCAGAATCTGGAGCGGCGGGCGCTCGCGGCGCTGGGCACAGTGACCGTGGTTCCAGGTGCCGTAGGCGCGTGGCGCAAGTCCATGCTGACCGAGCTTGGTGGCTTTCGCATGGATACGCTCGCCGAAGATCAGGATCTGACGATCGCGGTGCAACGGGCCGGCTGGCGGATCAAGTTCGACTCTTCGGCGATTGCCTGGACCGAAGCCCCCTCCACGGTGCGTGGCCTTGCCAAGCAGCGCTTCCGCTGGGCCTTCGGCACCCTGCAATGCCTGTGGAAGTACCGCGACATGACCTTTAACCGGCGTTATGGCGCCCTTGGCACGGTCGCTCTGCCGTCGGTGTGGCTGTTCCAGATCGTCCTCACCGCTCTTGCACCGCTTGCTGACCTGTTGCTCGTCTGGCAGCTCGCCTGGCAGTATCTCGCCTACGTCCAGCATGGCAGCGAGTACAACGATACCAGTCTCAAACTGACGCTGGTCTATTACGGGGTCTTCGTTGTCGTCGATCTGACTTCCGCGATCGTCGGCTTCCTTCTGGAAAAGCGGGAGCAGTGGAGCCTTTTGTGGTGGCTCATGCTGCAGCGCTTCGGCTACCGCCAGATCATGTACTACGTGGTGGTACGTTCCTTGTGGAGCGCCGTGCGCGGGGTCGTCGTAGGCTGGAACAAGATCGAACGCACCGGCACGGTGCGGGTCCGTGAGGTACCGGAACAGCCTATAGCCTGACGCGCGTCCATCTTTTGTCACACGCCGGCTTGCAGCAGTCACGGCCCTCCATCGTTGGGTTCATAGCGCGAGTATGTCGCGCACCCAGCATCAGGGAGGACCATTATGCAGCGCATCAGGACCGTAAAACTTTTAGGAGTGGCCTTTTTGTGTGGCGCCATGACAGCTGGCGGACCCGCGCTGGCAGGCGGACTGCTTGGCGGCGGCTTGGTTGGCGGTGGAATGCTTGGCGGCAACATGGCGGCCGGCCTGGGTGCCAGCATGGGCCCAACCATGAGCGCCGCGGGCGGGCTGTCCGGCACGAGCGCAATTAGCGCGCCAATGACGGGAGCCAGCCCTGGCGCCAGCGCCAATCTCGGCGCCAGTGCCAATGCCAGTCTGAATGGACCAGATCTTGGCACCGCAGCGCAGACCGCGGGGAACTTGGCCGCCGCCGGACAGAATACCGCCAGCAACGCCATCAGCGCGGGTGAAACCAGTGCCATGAGCGGGCTCAACACCGCGGCAAACAGCAGTGCTGCCGCAGCCGGCTCTCTCACTACGGCCACGACGGCAGTTCAGGATGGCGTTACCGCCGGCGCCAGCACCGTAGCAACCGCGCCGCAGGCCCAGGAGACGCTGTCTGCGGGAGGAAGCGGGGCCGGAACGCTGCAGAGCGCCGCGACACAGATTGCACAGGGTAGCGGCACGCTTTCATCGAGCGCCGATGGCGGGGCCTCAGCCGGTGGCGGGACCACGCAAAATTCTACCTCCGCGACGCCTCGGCCGGCGCCTGGCAAAACCAGCCATGGCCGTCCGGGCGCCTCGCAGAACTGAGGTAAAGGTTCCGGGGTTGGGCCGGCAGGTCGCCGGCCCCTCGCCCACCAAGCACCCCGCTCCAGCGCGCACCTTGGGGGTGAAGATCAGCGATAACCGTCATTGATGGCGGCAAGCACCTTCGACCCTGGGCAGAGTTCAAGCTCGCCCAGCGTGTTGAGCGGCAGTTTAGTGGTCCCCAACGCCGCATGAAGATCCTCCGCTTCGGGATCAAGAAAAAGCAGCCCGGTCACGACCTCACCGCGCGCATGATGTTCCTGCAGATAGGCCATGGCCTTGCCTCGATCACGCGGATCATAGTCGGCCTGGAGCTTGGACAGCTTGAGCAGGGAGCCATCGTGCTGACGCACGGTCACGACCTCGCCGGGTGCGTAATCGACGGTGATTTCCGCCTTGCCCTCGATGACGTCGACACGGTTGACCGCCTCGTTATGGGCACGCACGAAATCATATGACTTCGTCGATTGCGGATTGTTGTTGAACTGCACGCAGGGAGAAATGACGTCCAGCACCGCAACCCCACGATGGGACAGGGCGGCCTTCAGCAACGGCACCAGCTGCTTCTTGTCCCCCGAAAACGAGCGGGCGACAAAGCTTGCGCCCAGAACCAGGGCCATGGACACAAGGTCGATGGGCGCATCGTGATTCACGGCAGTCTTGCTCTTTGAGCCCTTGTCCGCGGTGGCCGAAAACTGGCCCTTGGTCAGACCATAGACGCCGTTGTTTTCGCACACATAAACCATGTTGACACCCCGGCGCATGGCGTGGGCAAATTGGCCAATGCCAATGGATGCGGAATCGCCATCGCCGGACACGCCAAGATAGATGAGATCGCGGTTCGCCAGATTGGCGCCAGTGAGCACGCTGGGCATACGCCCGTGCACCGAATTGAAGCCATGGCTCTGCCCAAGAAAATAATCCGGGGTCTTTGATGAACAGCCGATGCCGGAGAGCTTGGCCACCCGATGAGGCTCGATCGAGAGCTCGAAACAGGCCTGGATAAGTGCGGCGGAAATCGAATCATGGCCACAGCCGGCGCAGAGTGTCGAAATCCGCCCTTCATAGTCGCGATGAGTAAAGCCAAGGGCATTGGTTGCAATGTCCTTGTGGTGCAGCTTTGGCTTGGCGATATAGGTCATGGGCGCAGTCCTTTATGTTGCCCGTCCATTTCATGGATGCGCTGGTCTTGCCCAGCGCCCCCCTGCGTTTGCTGCTGACGCCAAGCCAGAGCTGACTGGCAAGGACCCGTCACAAGCCATGAGAGGGCGTTCATTCCGCAGCTTCCTTACGCCCGAGCAGGGTCATGCGCTCCGCGACCGCATTCGAGATAAATCGCGCGGTAATGGGTGTGCCGTCGTAGTGCAGCACCGCAATTAATCTCGCCGGATCGATCGCGCATTCGTTGACGATCATCTTCAGGAGCTGGGCATCGCGGTTCTGCTCGACGACGAAGACCTGCTCATGATCGTGAATGAAATCGCTCACGGCATCACTGAAGGGAAAAGCCCGAACCCGCAGCGTATCAAGATGCAGGCCCTGCGCCTCCAGCCTGGCGAGCGCCTCGTCCATGGCAGGCGCCGTCGAGCCATAGTAGATGGCGCCAAATCGGGCCTGCTCCGCTGCGTTGCGGCGCACGGGTGCGGGCACCAGCGTTGCGGCGGTGCCGAACTTGCGCAGCAGGCGCTGCATGTTGTCGACGTAGACTGCGCCCTCCTCGCTATAGCGCGCGTAACGGTCGCGCGAGGTACCGCGGGTGAAATAAGCC
>JAKAVI010000116.1 GCA_021817355.1 Pseudomonadota bacterium
GGCAAAGATTCCATGCGCCTGAAACGCAAAACCGCCGGCTGGGACGATGAATACCTCGCAAGCCTCGTCGCAGCATGAGTTTTTCACCCGATTCCCCTGTTCTTCCAGCCGGCCTGCAGGATGATCTGCGATCCGCGCGAGGACATCGGCCAGCCATGCTTGAGGGTCAACGTTATTGAGCTTGGCTGTCTGAATCAGAGTTGCCATCACCGCGGCTCGCTCAGCGCCACGGCCAGATCCGGCGAACAACCACGACTTGCGTCCCAGGGCAAAACCTCTGAGCGCCCGCTCCGCGGCGTTATTTGTACGGCAGATTTTGCCGTCTTCAAGGAAGGCCGCAAAGCGATCCCAGCGCGGCAGCATATAATCAATCGGCTCACGCACCTTGGCCGAGCGGGAGAGCTTGGAGCCTTCCTCTTTCAACCAGGATTCCAGCGCTACTACCAAAGGAGCGCTTTCCTCTTTGCGCACCCTAAGCCGCTCCTCGGCAGATTTGCCGTTGATCCGCCGTTCGATTGCGAACAGAGCATCCATGCGTTTGACGGCCTCAAGGGCGATGGGTGAGATCACGGCCGCGTTCTTGCCGCGCCGCTTGCTCTGAGCGATCTCCGCAAGTTCGAAGAACTGCCTTCTTGCATGCGCCCAGCACAGGGCCGAGGTCACCGGACCTTCTGTACGGGAGCCGTCATAGACCCCGTTGTAACCGTCATAGGCGTCTGCCTGCAGGATACCCGCAAAGCCGGTCAGATGCCTGGTGGGATGCTCTTTCTTGCGGTCGCTGGAAGCATAATAGAGCGCAGCAGGAGGTGCCGGGCCACTAAAGGGGCGATCGTCCCGCACGTAGGTCCAGATATGGCCGGTCACTGTTTTGCCCTTGGCCAGGATCGGGATCGTCGTGTCGTCCCCGTGCAGGCGATCGGCTGCCAACACATGAGCTTCTATAAGCTGCTGCAGAGGGGCGAGGACCGCTGCACAGATTCCCACCTGGTCGGCCAGGGTCGAGACGCTGAGCTCAATTCCCTCGCGGGCATAGCGCTCGCTCTGGCGGTTCAACGGCTGGTGCTGACCGAACTTCTCATAAAGGATCATGGCCAGAAGATTGGGGCCAGCAAAGCCTCGCGGCGTCACATGGAAGGGCGCGGGCGGCTGCGTGATCTTCTCGCAGACCCGGCAACTGAAGGTCTCCCGCACCGTCTGGATCACCTTCCATTGCCGCGGGATCGATTCAAGGGTTTCGGTGACGTGCTCGCCGATCTTCGACAGGTTGTTTGAACCGCAGCAGGGACAGGACGATGGCGCTTCGAGAACCACACGCTCGCGCGGCAGATGCTCGGGAAACGGCTTTCGGGCCGGGCGCCGGCGGACAAAGCTCGACACAGTCTGCGTTTGTCGGGACGCCTTTTCGGCCTTGAGCTCATCCTCGCTGGCGCCGGCCTCAGCCTCTTCGAGTTCCAGCTCCAGCTGGTCCAACAGCCGTCTTGTCCTCTCCGAGCGAGTGCCATGGATGGCCCGCCTGAGCTTTTCGATCTGAAGTTTCAGATGCGCGATATAAGCTTCCGTGCTGGTGGTGATCGCCTCCGCACGCGCCGCCCGGGCTTCGGCCTCGATCCGGCCGGCGCGCTCGGCGAGGATCATCGCATGCGCAGCGTCAAGATCGGTGGGAAGTGATTCGGAGAGCCTGTTCACAAGCGGAATCGAATCACATTTGGCCTTGCCTGCAAAGCAAAACGCTTACCCCATCGAGGTTGGTCGCCAGGTTTTTTGCGGATTGCGCCAATCGATCCCGGAGAGCAGATATCCAAGCTGCGCAGCGGAGATGGTAATCGAGCCATCCGCCGGCGACGGCCATAAAAACCGCCCCGATTCTAGCCGCTTCGTAAACAAGCACGCGCCCTGACCGTCGTGCCAGATGACTTTCAGCAAATTGCCGCGGCGCCCACGGAAGCAAAAGATGTGGCCGCCCAAGGGATCGCGCTTGAGGATCTCCTGGACCTGCAGCGCCAAACCCGGGAAGCCTTTGCGCATGTCCGTGTGACCGGTTGCCAGCCACACCCGCACACCGGTCGGGATTGGAATCATGCCAGCCTCTCAAGGCCTCGCACGATTTCCATCACGAGCGCTGAATTGGCATTGCCCTCGACGACCACGCGGCGGCCGCGCTCGAGGATGATTTCGATCCGGCCCTCAGCCGACTGTCGCGCTGCCAGCCCATCGGGGATAATATTGGCAGGCACAAGGCCGCTGACCTCGCCAAGCTGGCCATCCCGGTAAGCCTTGCGCCAGGCGAACAATTGGGTGACCGGGATGTTATGCCGTCGCGCCGTCGCCGAGGCCTGCCGCGAACCGCTGAAGCTCTCTTCCACAATCCGCAGCTTCTCGGCTTCTGACCATCGTCGGCGCCGACCCGTCTCGACGATCTCAAGCCGCCGGACCAAATGACTGTCATTATGGATATCCATAGTGACAGTCAGCTACGGTTCGCCACCCCTCGCAAGCGGGTTTTCCGCCGTCCTCACCGGAGGCTTACTCTGTTCATGGTGTTTGCGCCATTGGAAGGTTGGCGGCATGTGAAGGTTACCGACCGGCACACCGCCATCGATTACGCTCATATGCTCAGGGAGTTGTCCGACGTGCACTTTCCCGACGCGGCGACGATCGTGCTGGTGCAGGACAATCTCAACACCCACAAGCCAGCCTCACTCTATGAAGCTTTCCCCGCGTCTGAGGCCCGC
>JAKAVI010000136.1 GCA_021817355.1 Pseudomonadota bacterium
GCTGCCCCAGCCACGTATGCGGCCGGTTCGCCGATCTTAAGCCCGCCCGCCACGTTCAGATAAACATCGTGGCCGGTGATCGAAAGCCCGGCGCGGGCATCGAGTACCGCCAAGAGCATGGCGAGGCGGGCTGAGTCCCAGCCGACGACGGCGCGTCTTGGCGTGCCATAGCTCGGGGGGGCGACCAGCGCCTGGAATTCGACGAGCAGCGGTCGGCTGCCCTCCAGACCGGCGAACACGCTCGCCCCGGGCGCTTTGCCCAGGCGGTCGCCCAAAAACATCGCGGAGGGATTGGCAACCTGTTCCAGTCCGCGGCCGGTCATGTCGAACACGCCGATCTCGTCGGTTGCGCCGAAACGGTTCTTGACGCTGCGCAGCACGCGAAAATGATGGCCGCGTTCGCCCTCGAAATAAAGCACGGCGTCGACGAGGTGTTCGACCGCTTTGGGTCCGGCGATCTGTCCCTCTTTGGTGACGTGACCGATCAAAAGCAGCGCCGTGCCGCTCGACTTGGCATAGCGCACGAGATCAAAGCTTGCCGTGCGCACCTGGGCAATCGTTCCTGGTGCAGCCTCCAGTGCCGAGGTCCAGATCGTCTGGATCGAGTCTATCGCCAGAATGCCTGGAGGAGGGCCGTGCTCCAGCGTGGCCAGGATGTCCTCAATGCAGGTTGCTGCGCCCAGTGCCACAGGCGCCTCGGCGAGGCCCATGCGCGCGGCCCGCAGGCGGACCTGTCCCATCGCCTCTTCCCCGGAAATATAGACGGCGTTTCCGTTGGCGCTGGCGTAGGCCGCCAGCACCTGCAGAATGAGGGTTGATTTGCCGACACCGGGATCGCCGCCGACAAGCAGCGCCGAGCCTGGTACCAGTCCACCGCCGCAGACGCGGTCAAATTCACCGATGCCGCTGATGCGTCGGACCGGGACCTGATCGGTGGATTTGAGGTCCTCGAGCGCGAAGGGGCGCCCCTTGAGGCGCCGGCCTGCGGCCGCACCCGCTGGAATGACCGGGGCGTCTTCGCTGATCGTGTTCCAGCCGCCACAGGCATCGCAGCGCCCTGCCCATTTGGCATGTGCGGCGCCACAGGACTGGCAGGTGAAGGAAATCGGCTTGGCCATGGTCAAATCTATAGTACGGATAGGGGGAAGCCGGCGTCTAGCGCCGCAGTTCCATCTGGATCGGCCCTTCAGCCCGGCCGTGGATGAACTGCTCCACATAGGCATTGCCCGACCGGTCGATCTCTTCGGTTGCCCCCTGCCAGATGATCTTGCCCCGGTAAAGCATGGCGATGCGATCAGAGATCTTACGGGCACTGGCCATGTCATGGGTGATGGAAAGGGTCGAAACCCCCAGATCTTCCACCGTGGAGGTGATCAGGTCATTGATGACATCGGCCATGATGGGATCAAGGCCGGTGGTCGGTTCATCGAAGAATATGACTTTGGGATCGGCGGCAATCGCGCGGGCCAGGCCGACACGCTTCTGCATGCCACCAGACAGTTCGGCGGGTGAGAGCATCGCCACATCGGCAGAAAGGCCTACCTTGGCCAGTTTCTCGATGGCAATTTCCCGGGCCTGCTTACGCTTTACGCCGTGACCTTGGATCAGGCCGAAGGCAACATTTTCCCAGACCGGAAGGCTGTCGAAGAGGGCTGCGCCCTGGAACAACATGCCGAACTGCTTCAGCATTTGGTCGCGGGCCCGGCCACGCAGATGTGTGACCTCCTCGCCATCGACGAAAATCTGTCCGGCATCGGGGCGCAAGATGCCAAGCACGCATTTGATCATGACTGACTTGCCGGTCCCCGAGCCGCCGATGACGACAAGGCTCTCGCCACTTCCCAGGACAAGATCAATCCCGTCGAGAACCATCTTGCTGCCAAAGCTCTTCTTGATGCCGCGCAGCTCGACTTTGGGCTGGGTCATGAGATCTACCGCACGAACAGCAAAGAGGTGAGCAGATAATTGGCCGCGAGAATGAGAATGGATGAGGCCACCACGGCATTGGTGGTGGCGGTTCCTACCCCCTGGGCTCCACCCTTGGAATTGAAGCCGCTATAGCAGCCCATCAAGGCAATGATGAACCCAAACACCGCCGCCTTGATCAGGCCGGAATAGATGTCCTCGTTGGTGACGAAATCGATCGAGTTCTTCAGATAAACGCTGCCGTTGAAGTGCAGCGTCGCGGTAGCGACCACATAGCCGCCCAGAACGCCGATGGAATCGGCGATGGCCACCAGGATAGGCATGGTAATGACCGCGGCGAGGAGCCGGGGGAGGACCAGATAGCGTATGGGATTTGTCGACAGGGTGGTCAGTGCGTCGATCTGCTCGGTGACGCGCATGGTACCGATTTCCGCTGCGATCGCCGCTGCCACCCGGCCTGCGACCATGAGGCCGGCAATCACCGGGCCGAGCTCGCGGGTGATGCCCAGAACCACGATCTGAGGTACGAACGCCTCGGCGCCGTAACGGTCCGAGCCAATGTAGATCTGCAGGGCAAGAACACCGCCGGTAAAGAATGCGGTCAGCCCGACGACGGGAAGTGAGTAATAGCCAATCCGCAGAATCTGCTGGCCCATGAGGCGCCAGTAATAGGGCGGACGAAAAAGGGCGAAGATGGAGCGCCAGGCGAACAGCCACAGACGCCCGACCTGTTCGAATGCGGCAAGGGTTATAGCGCCACTTGCGGCAACAAAATCGAGCACAGCGCTCAAGGAGCCACCTCGT
>JAKAVI010000238.1 GCA_021817355.1 Pseudomonadota bacterium
GAGGAGGGGCTGAAGGCCGGCGTCAATCCCTTCAGCCACGGCTCGGCCGTACATACCGATGTGATGAAAACCCAGGGGCTCAAGCAGGCGCTCGACCGGCACGGCTTTGATGTCGCTTTCGGTGGAGCCCGCCGTGATGAGGAAGCCAGCCGCGCCAAGGAACGGATATTCTCCTTTCGGGCTGCGGGCCATCGCTGGGATCCCAAGAACCAGCGTCCGGAGCTCTGGAACCTCTACAATGCCCGCAAGGCCAAAGGTGAGACCATCCGCGTTTTCCCTCTTTCCAACTGGACCGAGCTCGACATCTGGCAATACATCCTCACCGAAAATATCCCCATCGTGCCGCTCTATTTTGCAGCACCTCGCCCCGTGGTGGAGCGCGATGGCGCGCTCATCATGGTCGACGACGGGCGCATGCCTCTGGCTCCGGGTGAGAAGCCAACGCTGCGCACGGTGCGCTTCCGGACACTTGGCTGCTATCCACTCACCGGTGCGGTCGAAAGCGAAGCGACCAGTGTCGCGCAGATCGTCGGCGAGATGCTGCGGACCACGACGTCCGAGCGGCAGGGTCGCGTCATCGATCGTGACCAGTCGGCCTCAATGGAGAAGAAGAAGCAGGAAGGGTATTTCTGATGAGCGCGGCCGTTTCCAATGCCATGAACGACGCCGACATCGAAACCTATCTTGAGCGTCAACGCCACAAATCGCTCCTGCGCTTTATCACCTGCGGCTCGGTTGATGATGGCAAGTCCACCCTCATTGGCCGTCTTCTCTATGATTCCAAGCTGATTTTCGATGATCAGCTGGCCGCGCTGGAACGCGATTCCAAGAAGGTAGGAACGCAAGGTGGCGAGCTCGATTTTGCTCTTCTGGTTGACGGGCTCGCGGCGGAGCGCGAACAGGGCATCACCATTGACGTGGCCTATCGTTTCTTTGCCACCGAAAGGCGCAAGTTCATTGTCGCCGATACGCCCGGCCATGAACAGTATACGCGCAACATGGTCACCGGGGCTTCGACGGCAGACCTTGCCGTCATCCTCATCGATGCGCGCAAGGGTGTCCTTACCCAGACCCGTCGCCATTCCTTTCTGGTCCGGCTGATGGGCATTCGACATGCAGTTCTGGCCGTCAACAAGATGGATCTGGTCGGCTATTCAGAGGACCGCTTTGCGCAGATCGTCGGCGATTATCGTGCGTTTGCCGACAGCATCGGTCTTGGCGACGTCTTTGCCATCCCGCTGTCCGGGCTCAAGGGGGATAATGTCAGCGCGGTATCAGCACAGATGCCGTGGTACCGCGGCCCCAGCCTGATCGAACATCTGGAGACGGTCCCGATCGATGAGACCCGGCTGGTGCAGAAACCCTTCCGCCTGCCGGTGCAATGGGTGAACCGGCCCAATCTCGATTTTCGTGGCTTTGCCGGCCAGGTCGCCAGCGGCATGGTGCGCGCGGGGGATGCCGTGCGCGTACTTCCTTCGGGAAAGACCAGCACCGTCGCCCGCATCGTCACCGCCGATGGCGACCAAACCGAGGCCATTGCCGGCCAATCGGTCACGCTCACTTTTGCCGATGAAATTGACTGCTCGCGTGGCGATGTGATCGCGGCGGCGGCAAGTCCGGCCGAAGTCGCCGACCAGTTCGAGACGACGATCGTGTGGATGGCCGAGGACAAGCTCATTCCAGGGCGCCCCTACTGGCTCAAGCTCGGCACCCGCACGGTGTCCGCGACGGTCACAGACATCAAGCATCGGATCAACATCAACAGCCTCGAACATCTGGCGGCACGTGAACTCGACCTGAACGAGATCGCTGCCTGCAATATTGCGCTCGACGCCCCCATTGCCTTTGATCCCTACGACGAGATCCCCGCTCTTGGCGGATTTATCCTCATTGATCGTATCCGCAATACGACGGTTGGTGCCGGTATGCTGCATTTTGCGCTGCGCCGCGCCCACAACATTCATTGGCAGTCACTGGATGTCACGCGCGAAAGCCGGGCCCAAGCCAAGGGACAGAAGCCGGCGGTGCTGTGGTTCACCGGACTGTCCGGCGCGGGAAAATCGACCATCGCCAATCTCGTCGAAAAGCGGCTTCTGGCCGATGGCAAGCACACTTATTTGCTCGATGGCGACAATGTCCGTCATGGTCTCAATCGCGATCTGGGTTTCACCGAAGCCGATCGGGTGGAAAACATCAGGCGCGTGGGCGAAGTCGCCAAGCTGATGGCGGACGCCGGTCTGATTGTTCTTGTCTCTTTCATCTCACCGTTTCGTGCCGAGCGTGACATGGCACGGGCGCTGATGGCGGAGGGTGAATTTTTCGAGATTCATGTTGCCACGCCGCTCGCGGTGGCAGAGGCGCGCGACGTCAAGGGGCTTTATGCCAAGGCCCGCGCCGGACAGCTGAAGAACTTCACTGGCATCGACAGTCCCTATGAAGCGCCGCTTGCCCCTGAAATCGTCATCGACACCGCCCTACTTCGCCCCGAGGAGGCTGCGGATCGGATCGTCGCTGCCCTGAAGACGGCGGGGCGGCTTAATGCCTAGCGTCTAGGCTGTCTTCTGCTTCATGGCGTAGATGTTTTCCGCACCAGGGAAGCGGCGGGCGCGGACATCCTCGGCATAGGAGGTCACGGCGTGCTCAATCTGCGGGCCGAGATTGGCGTACTGGCGGACGAACTTGGGCGGGTTGGGATTAAGGCCCAGCATGTCTTCCATCACCAGGATCT
>JAKAVI010000367.1 GCA_021817355.1 Pseudomonadota bacterium
TACCTCGTCTCTGCCCCGGCCGGTCGGCCGGGATCGTGGTCCCTGTCCTCGTAAGCAGCTTTTTGCCATCCGTCACGCCTGAAAAGCGCGAACTGCGTCTTGCGCCTATAGCAGGTCAGGCTTGCGCGCACAGAGCCTCAGGCGGGTGCCCGCCATGGCGTTTCCTGGAGCGATCAGTTGCGTGGCCTGGGCTGCCCGCCCGCAATCAGCATCCTCTGCGGTATAAAAATCATTGCCTGCCTGGCTCAGCTGATCTGTGGCCGGTGCCGCGCTTGCGGCTTTATCCTCGGCCGGCCAGGATCGCCGCCGTATAGTCAGCGTGGTCGTCCAAGCGATGTTGGCGTCAGCGTCGCCAGCACCTCAGGCGGACGCTCCTGCCACAACAGGGCCGTTTCCTGCGCCATCGTTACCGCCACCTGGCAATGCCAAGGAGCAAATCATATGGCGGAAGTCAGCCATGAACGTCTGGTCGAGACACAATTTGGCGCCCGGGCCAACGCCTATGTTGAAAGCAAGGTCCATGCCCAGGGCGCGGATCTCATAGCCCTGACGCAACTGGCACAGGACTATCCCCATGGACGTGTTCTTGATCTTGGCTGTGGCGGCGGACATGTGAGCTTTCATGCCGCTACCCATGTCCAGGAGGTTGTTGCCTGCGACCTTTCCACGGACATGCTCGGCCTTGTTGCGGAAATCGCGCAGCGTCGCCAGATCAAGAACCTCACTACGCAAAAGGGATATGCGGAGAGCCTGCCCTTTGCCGATGGCGCTTTCGATCTTGTCCTCAGCCGCTACAGTGCGCATCACTGGCGAGATCTGGGGGCGGGGTTGCGTGAAGCGGCGCGGGTTCTCAAAACGGACGGGCGCGCTGGCTTTGTGGATGTCATATCGCCCGGCCCCGCTCTGCTGGACAGTTTTCTTCAAGCCGTGGAATTGTTGCGCGATCCTTCGCATGTCCGGGATTACAGCCGTGCCGAATGGGAGATGGCACTGGCCGCTGCGAGGCTGGTCTGCGAGAAAACAGAACGCTTCCGGGTGAAACTCAACTTTGCCGAGTGGATCGAGCGTATGAAGACGCCGCCTGTGCAGGAAGAGGCCATCCGCGCCCTGCAACAGGGGATATCAGGCGATGTGCGCGACTATTTCGAGGTTCGCGCCGACGGCAGCTTCTGCATCGATGTGGTCCTGTTCGTAACCCGCAGGCTGGACTCGGTCAGACTTTCGCCCGTTTAGGCTGGTCCAGGCGAGCCGGCCCCCCAGGCTGGCGCAATTCATGGCAACGACCCAGGTTCGCCTCGCGCTGGGATCACAGCAGCAGATGGGTCACTTCACATTCAGCCGCTTGAACAGCTGGATTTTGATACGATCCAGAACGAGGAGGTAGATGGCGACAACTGCAAGAAGTGTGAGGATCAACTTGAGCTTGACCGCGGCCATGAGGATCCCGGTCGCTGCCATCAGGCAGACGACAATGAGGTCTGCAATTGAGCTTATCATCAGCCAGCGGCTCGGCCGCGAATTCCAGAAGGGCCCCCGCTCCCGCACCAGGTAGACGTTGCCCTGACCTGTAGCCACGAGCATGACAAACACCAGAGTTTGTAGTTCGGGAAGCTGAAGCCCGAATACGTCCCGTCCGACAAAGAAGACTGTAAACGAAAGCACGAGGACGAATGCAGCAAGAATGCCGCCTGTCAGCATCAGCATGCGTACATCCCAGCGATCCGGCTGGCGCGAGAAGCTGACATTGTCGGTTGCAATTGACATTGTAACAAAGTCATTGGTAAAAAGAAGCAGGACGATCAACAGCGGCGTGATGATGAATTCATGGGTCACGATTACGCCGGCTGTCAGGAAGACAGCTATTTCCAGCGTCTTCATGATCTTGTTGATGGTATAGGTCAGCATGCGCTGATAAATACGCCGGCTGCTCTGCACCGCAGTCAAGGCATCGACAAGTCCAGGCATCGTCAGGGCGACACCGGCTGCGGCGCGGGCGACATCGGTGGCACTTGCAACAGCGATACCGACGTCGGCCTGCTTGAGTGCCGGCGCATCGTTGACGCCATCACCCGTCATGCCGACAACATGACCGGCCTTTTGCAGCAGTCTTATCAGCTGTATCTTGTGCTCAGGGAAAACCCGGGCATAGACGCCATAGTCGAGAGCGTGATTTTCATCGATCTGGTCAAGTGTTCCAGCCGGGGCGATAGCGCCTTCGATACCAACGCGCTGGGCGATCAGGCTCGCCGTCGGCGCAGTGTCGCCGGTGAGCATCACGACCCTTATACCAAGATCGCTCAGTCCCTTAACCAGCGCAGCGGCATCGGCACGGGGCGGATCTTCGAGCGCGACAAGCCCGGCCAGGGTCAAATGTGTACGTGACGCTCCTTCTGCCACTGCCAAAACCCGTGCCCCTGCTGCAGCCAGCCGATTGACGGCCTCTGAAATGTCAGCAGGTACGCTCACGAGCTTGAGAACTTCCTGTGGCCCGCCCTTAACCACACAGAGTTCACCGTTGTCGGTGTGGTAGCGTCCGAGCGCGTAGCGGCTCTCCGGGTCAAAGGGAACGTATTCGATCCGCGTGGTGGCGGCGGTGAGGAGGTTTCGCGCCGAAGCCGCGCTCAAAATGGCAAGATCGATAGGATCCTGGGTGGCTGGATCGCTCGCCAGGGCGGCGGCACGCAGCAACTCATCATCGGACTGGGCGCTGAATCTTTGCATCGC
>JAKAVI010000014.1 GCA_021817355.1 Pseudomonadota bacterium
GCGCAGTTAGGATGGACGAAGGCCGCCTCTTGTCGCCGACTGCCTGCTGGTCGCGCGGGCCCCACCGCGCCCGTGACGCAGAGCCGGCCCCCTCGCCATGACGGACACCCTGCCCCCCGCCCCCAGCTCTGGAATGCTCAGCGGTGCAGCCCGCATTGCCGCCTATGTCAGGACCCTGCCCGAGACTCCCGGGGTTTATCGCATGCTGGGCGCCAAGGGCGAGGTTCTCTACGTCGGCAAGGCCAAGAGCCTGAAAAAGCGGGTCGCCGCCTATGTCAAATCGGGCGGTCAGACCGAGCGCATCGCGCGCATGATCAACGAAACCTGCGACATGCTCTTCGTGACCACGGCGAGCGAAAGCGAAGCCCTGCTACTCGAGAGCAACCTGATCAAGCGCCTCAAGCCGCGCTACAACGTGTCTTTTCGCGACGACAAGAGCTTTCCCAACATCCTCTTGCGCGAGGACCATCCCTTTCCACAGCTGCTCAAGCATCGCGGCGCCAGGACCACGAAGGGCCATTATTATGGTCCCTTTGCCAGCGCCGGCGCCGTCAATCGCACCCTCAATACCCTGCAGCGGGCATTTCTGCTGCGCTACTGCTAGGAACGCGTCTTCGAAAGCCGCACGCGGCCCTGCCTGCTCCACCAGATCAAACGCTGTGCGGCGCCCTGCGTCGGACGCATCACTCAGGCAGGCTATGGCGCGCTCGTGCAGGAGGCGGAGGCCTTTCTTTCCGGCAAAAGCCGCAGCGTCCAGGCCGAGCTGGCCAGAGAGATGGAGGACGCCTCCCGCGGCCTTGATTTCGAACGGGCTGCGGTGCTGCGCGACCGCATTCGCGCCATGAGCCAGATCCAGTCCAACCAGGGCATCAATCCGACCAGCTTTGCCGACGCCGATGTTTTTGCGCTGTTCGCCGAGGGCACGGATGTCTGCATCCAGGTCTTTTTCTTCCGCGCCGGTCAGAACTGGGGCAATCGGCCCTATTTTCCACGCAGCGGCGTCCAGGACAACAGCGCTGACATCCTCGCAAGCTTCATTGCCCAGTTCTACGATGAGCGCGAATGCCCGCCGCTGATCCTCCTCAGCGAAGCTGCGGCCGATGCGGACCTGCTCGCCGAGGCGCTGACGAGCCGCAGCCGCAAACATGTCGAAATCGCCGTGCCCCGGCGCGGCGAAAAGCATGACATTGTCGAGATGGCCGTGAGCAATGCGCGCGAACAGCTGGCCCGGCGTCTGGCCGAGAACTCCGCCCAAGTGCAGCTGCTGGAGGCCCTGGCCGATGGCCTTGGCCTCGACAGCCCGCCGCGGCGCATCGAAGTCTACGACAACAGCCACATTCAGGGTCGCCATGCCGTCGGCGCCATGATCGTCGCCGGTCCTGATGGCTTCGAAAAGGCGCAGTACCGCAAATTCAACATCAAGTCCGATGAGCTGACCCCTGGCGATGACTACGCCATGCTGCGCGAGGTGCTCAGCCGGCGCTTCGGTCGCCTGCTCAAGGATGATGACAGCGCCAAGGCCAAATGGCCCGAGCTCGTGCTGATCGACGGTGGACAGGGCCAGCTTGGCATCGCCTCCCAGGTCTTCGCAGATCTCGGCATCGAGGATGTCGCGCTCGTCGCGATCTCAAAAGGGCCCGACCGCGACGCCGGCCGAGAGCACTTTTATCGCCCCGGTCAGGCCCCCTTCCGTCTCGATGTCAAAAGCCCGGTCCTCTATTACCTGCAGCGTCTGCGCGACGAGGCCCACCGTTTCGCCATTGGCAGCCACCGCAAGCGGCGCAGCAAGGCCATCGGCGCAAACCCGCTCGACGAGGTCGCAGGGGTCGGGGCTGCCCGCAAGCGGGCGCTCCTGCAGCATTTCGGCTCGGCCCGGGCGGTTTCGGCGGCCAGTCTTGCCGACCTGCAGGCGGTGGAGGGCGTCAGTGCCACACTGGCCAAGAAAATTTACGACTTCTTCCATGCGGGTGGCTAAGGGGTGTAATTGTGAGCTCATGTACAGCCTGCCCAACCTTCTGACCATGTTCCGCATTGCGCTGGTGCCGCTCTTTGCGCTGGCCTTCGCCGTGCCCGGCCCGGCAGGCAAGCTTGTGGCTTTTGCCATCTTTGTCCTCGCCGGGGTGACCGATTTCTTTGATGGCCTGGCGGCCCGCAGGCTCAAATCCTATTCCGATTTCGGCCGCATGCTCGATCCGATTGCCGACAAGATCCTCGTTGCCACCGCCCTCATGATGCTGGTCGCCGGCGGGGCTTTCGATGGCTACAAGCTGATCCCTGCCCTCGTCATTCTCTGCCGCGAAATCCTCGTTTCGGGTCTGCGCGAATTTCTTGCCGGCGTCCGGGTCAGCGTGCCGGTGAGTTCGATCGCCAAACTGAAGACCACGATCCAGATGATCGCCATCGGTGCGATGATCCTTGGTCCCTTGGCCAACAGCATGGTGCCGGGGGCGCTTGCCTTTGCCGTTGTGCTGCTTTGGGTTGCCGCAGCGCTCACGGTCTATACGGGCGCCGTCTATTTCAGGGCCGGACTTGCCCATCTCGATCGCAAGCCACGCGCCGAAGAGGGCGAGGGGCAGCGGCGCCGCGGCGCCGGAGAGCCCGCATGAAGGTGCTTTACTTCGCCTGGGTTCGCGAAAAGCTTGGCCGCAGCGAAGAGACCTTGCGCCTGCCCAAGGAGGTGAAGACAGGACGCCAGCTGGCTGCCCATCTTGCCGCGCGCGGTCCGGCTTATGCGCAGGTATTTGGTGCGCTCAGCCGCCTCAACCTTGCGATCGATCAGGAGCATGCGAGCTGGGATCAGGAGCTCGGCACGGCGCGTGAAGTGGCATTTTTCCCTCCGGTGACGGGAGGCTGAGGTGCAGATCTCCCTCCAGGAAGCAGATTTCGACAGCGCGGCAGAAACCCGCGCCCTCACCCATGGACGCACCGACATCGGCGCCGTCGTCACCTTCGAGGGCCGCGTCAGAGGTGATGATGGCTTAACGGCGCTGACCCTCGAACATTATCCGGGCATGACGGAAGTGGAGATCGCCCGCCACGTTGCGGCGGCGCAGGCGCGCTGGCCGCTCGCCGCGGTCCGCATCATTCACCGCATCGGCCGGCTCGGCCCTGGCGCCCGCATCGTGCTGGTGATCACCGCCGCCGCCCATCGCAAAAGCGCCTTCGAAGCCGCCGAATTCCTGATGGACTATCTGAAGACCCGCGCACCGTTCTGGAAGCAGGAGCAATACGGTGATGATGTCCACTGGGTCGCGGCCAAGACCAGCGATCTTGACGCGACCCGCCGTTGGCAGACGCCAGATCAGAGCTAAAGCCTGACCACCGACTGCTCGCGGTGAACGTCGTCCATATAGTCATGCATCAGGGTCTGGGTGAGCGCCCCTGGCTGGAAATTGTACGGTCCGATCTGCGACACCGGCGTCACTTCCGCGGCGGTGCCGACGATGAAGCACTCCTCAAAGCCTTCCATTTCTCTCGGCTCGATATGGCGCTCGACGACCGGGATCTGACGAACCTTGGCCAGTCCCATCACCGCACGACGGGTAATGCCATCAAGGAAACAGTCCGGCGTCGGGGTATAGAGCGTGCCATCCTTGATGAAGAAGATGTTGGCTCCGGTCGCTTCGGCGACATAGCCGCGATAATCAAACATCAGCGCATCGGCAAAGCCTTTGGCCTCGGCGGCATGCTTGGAAAGCGTGCAGATCATGTAAAGGCCGGCCGCCTTGGCCTTGGTCGGCGCGGTGTCGGGCGCCGGACGCTTCCAGTCCGACACCATCATGCGAATGCCCTTCATCTTGGTGGCCGGATCGAAATAGGACCCCCACGTCCACACCGCCACTCCGACATGGATTTTGCTGTGCTGGGCCGAGACCGCCATCATCTCCGAGCCACGAAACACCACCGGACGCACATAGCCATCGACGATGTCCTGGGCCTTTGCCGCCGCGTAGCAGGCATCAAACACCTGCTGCGGGGTGTAGGGAACCTGCATGCCGAGGATCTGCGCGGATTCAAACAGCCGCTGGATATGCTCTTCATGCTTGTAAATCCGGCCACCATAGATGCGTTCACCTTCGAACACGGAGGAGGCGTAGTGCAGCCCATGGGTCAAAATATGGGTCTTGGCATCGCGCCAGGGCACCAGCCTTCCGTCATACCAGAGCGAGCCATCGCGATCGTCGAAGGGAATGATGTCGGCCATGAAATCCTCGTCACGCAGTGTTATCGGCTGCGGCTTGCCGGAACCCGCCAGCCAGCCTAAATATGTCAGCATGTCTGACGCAAAAGGTGCTGAGCCACGGCCGCAGGTCTTTCCTTTATACCTTCACGACGAGGCATTAAAGCAGGGCGTTGACCTCCTTTTTGCCGCTTTCGCGGAGGTCTTCGCGGATGGCGACGCGGTGCTGAAATCTGCCCGGCTGGGGCGTGCCCACCACCGGGCCCTCTATTTTATTGCCCGCCAGCCGGGGATCACTGTGGCCGAGCTTTTGGCCCGGCTCAAAATCACCAAGCAGAGCCTGTCACGGGTCATCACCGAGCTTCTGGCCGACGGCTATGTCGAGCGGCGAACCGCCGCAGGCGATCGGCGTCGGCGCGAGCTGCGCCTCTGCGAAAAAGGTGTCCTGCTCGAGCAGCGCCTGTGGGAAGCGCAACGCCCAAGGCTGGCACGGGCCTTTCGCGAGACCGGGCCGGACAGCGTCACCGGCTTTCGAAATGTGCTCGCGGCGCTCGCAAGCGCGCCCAGAGGGGAGAAGCGGCGATGAGCCTGACCAGCACGGCAGAAACCGCTCATCTGCTCGTGGTCGACGACGATGAACGCCTGCGGGCCCTGCTGCAGCGTTATCTGTCGGCCAATGGCTTTCGCGTCAGCGTCGCCGCCAATGCTGGCGAAGCCCGCACCCTCATGAAGTCGATGGCCTTCGATCTGCTCATCATCGATGTCATGATGCCCGGCGAAACCGGGTTTGAACTGACCAAGTCGGTGCGTGCCCATTCCCAGGTCCCCATCCTCATTCTGACGGCACGCGGCGGCCCGGAGGATCGCATTGCCGGACTGGAACATGGCGCCGACGATTATCTGCCGAAGCCCTTCGAGCCGCGCGAGCTGCTGCTGCGCTGTGGCGCGCTGATGCGTCGCGCCGCGCCCGTGGCGGCCGTGGTCCTGCGCGAGATCAAGATGGGCGAAGCCATCTTCGATCCGGAACGCAGCGAGCTCAAACGACGCGGCAAGCCGGTGCGTCTGACCACGTCCGAGGCCGCTTTACTCAAATTGTTCGCCGCCAATATCGGCCGCCCCTTCAGCCGGACCGACCTGTGCACCCGCCTCGGTGTCACGCTCGAGCGCTCGATCGATGTCCAGGTGACGCGCCTCAGGCGCAAGATTGAGGAGGATCCCAAACTGCCGCTCTACATCCAGACAGTTCGCGGTGTCGGCTATGTCCTCATTCCGGACCGGGTGAGCTAAAAGTGTGGCGGCGCTGCCTCCAGGCACTGCGCAAGGCGATGCCGCAACGCCTGTTCGGCCGCTCGCTGATCATCATCGTCGCTCCCGTGGTGCTGCTGCAGGGCGTGGTAACCTTCGCCTTCTTTGCCCGCCATTACGACACCATGACACGGCACATGAGCCAGGGTGTCGCCGGTGAGATCGCCTTCCTTGTCAATCTCGTCGAATCCCATCCCGATCCGAAGACCCGCACGGCGCTGCTCGACATGGCAGCAAGAAGCATGGGCTATCAGATTTCCTATCTGCCGGGCCAGCATCTGCGTCTGCCGGTCGAGCACCGCGCTCCGCATATCAGCTACATCCTGACCTATGTCTTCGACAATCAGCTGGGTGAAGATCATCCGTTCTCCTCGCGCGTGATCGGACGCTACGTCGATATCAGTGTCGATCTGAAGCACGGAACCTTGCGCCTGCTCATCCCCGCCGAACGGGTGTTCGCCGGTACGGCCGAAGTCTTCATCCTGTGGATGGTGGTGTCCGCTCTCATCCTGCTCGCCATCGCCATCATCTTTCTGCGCAATCAGGTACGGCCGATCGAACGGCTTGCGCTCGCCGCTGAAGCCTTCGGCCGGGGCCGTCCCGTGCCCGATTTCCGGCCCCGCGGCGCCAGCGAGGTGCGCAGCGCCGCCGAAGCCTTCATCACCATGCGCGCGCGCATTGAACGCTTCTTGCAGCAGCGCACCGAAATGCTGGCAGCCGTCAGCCATGACCTGAAGACCCCGCTCACCCGCATGAAGCTGCAGCTCGCTATGATGAATGAGGCCGAGGCCGCCCCGCTCGTCGACGACATTGTCGAAATGGAGCACATGCTTGAGGGCTATCTCGAATTTGCCCGTGGCGAAGGTGGCGAGGCTGCAAGCGACACCGACCTGGCCCAACTCGTGCGCGAAACCTGCGGCGCTGCGACCCGGGCCAAGGCGGCCGATCGCATCACCATGCAATTGCCTCCCCAACTGATGCTGCCGGTCAAGCGGCACGCCCTGCGCCGCTGCCTGAACAATCTGATCGACAATGCCCTCAAGCACGGCACCCATGTCCAGGTGAGCCTTCTGGCCCATGGCAGCGATGAGCGGCGCTTCATCGACATCATTGTCGATGATGACGGCCCGGGCATACCCGAGGCCCGGCGCGAGGAGGCCTTCCGTCCCTTCCACCGCCTCGACGAAGGACGCAATCTACAGGCCGGCGGCTCTGGCCTTGGCCTCGCCATTGCACGCGACATCGCCCGCGCCCATGGCGGGGAACTCAGCCTCGATGACAGTCCCATGGGTGGCCTGCGCGCGCTCATCCGCCTGCCGGCCTAGCCCTTGCCCGCTTATGATCTGGCAAAACGCCCCAGGACCATTTCGGCCCGGCGCAGATCGCTGTCGAGCCGGGCCATGGTCCGGCCCAGATCGGCCTCATCCTCAAGCCACACCGGCAGCACGCGAAACAACGCCAGGCCAAAGGCAAGACTGCGCGCGCCCAGCTGCCCCCCCTGATCGGCCCCGGCCAGGCTCAGCAGCCAGCGGGCAACAGCGGCAAAGCCGTGGCGCGCGCAAAGCAGCGTCAAGGGATCGCGCCGCAGCCCCGCATGGAGCGCGGCCATTGCCGGCTTGTGGGGCTCCAGCGCCTCAAACCAGCTCATGGCCACCTCGAACAACTGATCATGCGCCGTGGCGCCGGGCTCGGGGACATGATGGGCCGCAACGTCACGCGCAAGTTCACTCAGGATCAAAGACAGCAGCTCTATCTTGGACGGGCAGAGCGTAATGAGGTCCTTCAGAGGCACCCCTGCGGCGCGGGCCACCGCGGTCAGCTGAAGTTCGTCCCATGGCTTCTTCGCCAGCAACCTCAGTGCGGCAACACCAAGACGCCGGTGGGGCGCTGCCGGGGTGCGCGCGGGCACCTCAGCACGCGGCGCTGCTGCCTTTTTTTTGCTGGCGCGCGGGGAGGGCGGCCGCGACGACGCTTTGGCGGTGGTGCGTTTGCTCGGCATGCACCATGTTTGCCCGCAGCCTCGTCAGGGTTCAAGCGCAGCCAAAGGCCGTGCGCATCTGCCACAGCGTTCTAGCCAAGAGGGCCTCAGCTCGAAAGCTCCTTGGCGCGCCGATTGGCCGCCGCCACCGCCGCCCGCATCAAGGCTATGAGCCCGTCCTCGCCCATCAGCACCGATAGCGCCGCTTCGGTGGTGCCGCCCGGACTGGTCACATCGCGACGCAGCGCCTCCGGCGGCCTTGGATCTGCAGCGAGCAACGCCCCTGCGCCCATGATCGTTGCCCGTGCGAGCTGCTCGGCCACCGCCTGCGGCAGGCCGATCGCCCGCCCTGCCTGCGCCAGCGCCTCGACCAAATAGAAGACATAGGCCGGACCCGAGCCGGAGACCGCGGTGGTGGCGTCGATGAGGGCTTCCTTGTTCAGCCACAAGGTCTCACCCAGCGGCGCGAGCAGGGCCTCGGCGAGCTTGCGCTCGCCTGGCGCGATCTTAGCAGGCGCAAAGAGCGAGGATATCCCCCGGCCAATGGCGCCGGGAGTGTTGGGCATGGCGCGCACGATGCGCGCATCACGGCCAAAATGCTTGCGCAGCGTGGCGATCGAGGTTCCCGCCGCAATGGACAGCATCAAGGTTCCGGCCCTGGCGATGGGCGACAGATGTGCCGCTTCGTGGCGCAGGATCTGGGGCTTGATGGCGATGACGCAGGCCCGCAGCCTGGAGGGGGCCTGCGCTGCAGCGGTGATCACCTTGATCTGTCCTGCCTTGGCCTGTGCCAGGAGGGCGGCCCCGGGATTGGGTTCAACCACCACCACCGGGCCGATGTCGCGGGCAAGCCAGCCCTTAAGAAGGGCTCCGCCCATGCGCCCGGCGCCAATGAGAAGGATAGGGGCAGTCTTTGCCATCAGGCTTCGCCGGCGCATTCGAGCACGGCTGCGGCAATCGCCTCCTGTGCCGTCTTGCCCCCCCACAATACGAACTGAAAGGCGGGATAGTAGTATTCGCAGGCTTCAACCGCGAGGTTGAGCAGCGCCTCACACTGGCTCGCACTCGCCATCGCCTCGGGGAAGATCATGGCATGGCGATAGATCAGGGTACCGTCCTCGGGCCACAGGTCGAAATGGCCGATCCACAGCTTGGCATTCACGTGCACGAGCAGATTGGCCACCTCCTGGCGCCGTGTCGGCTCGACCCGCATGTCAAAGGCACTCGACAGATGCAGGGACTGCAGATCCTCGCGCCAGGTGAAACTGAAATGATGGTCACACCAGCGACCGGCGACCGACAGATTGAGCTCGTCGCGCCCGGTTCGTTCGAACGGCCAGCCATTGTCCTCGACGCTGCGCTCCAGCATGTCGAGGGGATGATCGCCCGCTGCGACGTCTTCCCGATAGGCAAGGCTCATTCCCATACTCCTGCGGGTGACGGCAGTACTTTGCGCGTTCGACACAAAACGAAGCACCCTGCGTTCAACCTGACACAGGATTTTGCGGCTGCACAAGAGTCCGAAGGCCGTCACATTTGTCCCAGCTGTGCAATTCACAGCTTTGGTCCGCCAAGTCCGGGCACCAGCTTGGACAGGCTCTCAGTCCGGCGCGCCGGCCTCGCCACCAAGGCGCGCTTCAAGAGCGGCGATGCGTTTTGCCAACGCGTCGTTTTCTTCGCGGGCCTTCTGCGCCATGGCTCGCACCGCCTCGAATTCCTCCCGCGGGACAAAATCCATATCCGCCACCAACTTTTCCAGACGGTGACGCATGAAGGTATCGGCCTCGTTGCGGACCGATTGGGCAGCGCCGGCCGCATCGCTGAACAGACGGGCAAGCCCGTCAAGAATCGGATTGTCGCTCTGCATGGGCATCTCCTCTTTAACCTAGACATAATGAATTTGCCGCCAATAGCGAATAGGGGTGAAATCGCCTATGAGTAGACCCTGCCACCAATCGCCTCGGCCATGATGCATATCCCTCTCCTTGAAGCCCTCCTGCCCTATCCCCGGATCAATCCCATCGCCCTCCAGCTGGGGCCGATTGCCATCCGCTGGTACGCCCTTGCCTACATTGCAGGCCTGCTGTTGGGCTGGTGGCTGATCCTCAGCCAGCTGGCGCAGCGCTCCTTGTGGACCAACGCCCCATTTTACGGCTCGGCGCCGGCCAATGCCGAGCAGATCGGGGATCTTGTGGTGTGGGCAACCTTCGGCGTCATTCTCGGCGGCCGCCTCGGCTGGGTGTTGTTCTATGGCGTGATCCTGTGTTCGGGCGACCACGGCTATCCTTACTGCTACGGGCTGCCGGGGCACTTCCTCACCGATCCCATCAAGATCTTCGCCGCCTGGCAGGGGGGCATGTCCTTTCATGGCGGGCTGATCGGTGTTGCCATCGCCATCTCTGTCTTCAGTTCACGGCAGAAACTGAATGCGCTCCAGCTCGGTGACCTCGTGGCCAGCGTCGCGCCGATCGGACTGTTCTTCGGACGCCTTGCCAATTTCATCAATGACGAGCTCTGGGGGCGCCCGACCAACGTGCCCTGGGCCATGATCTTTCCCCGCGGCGGCAATATTCCGCGCCATCCGAGCCAGCTTTATGAGGCCGCACTTGAGGGCATTGCCCTTTTCATCATTCTGCAGCTGGGTCTGCGCAAATTCCGCTGGCACCAGAAGCCGGGTCTTCTGATCGGCGCCTTTTTGCTCGGTTACGGCGTGTTTCGCAGCTTCGTCGAGATGTATCGCGAACCCGATGCGCCCTTCCTTGGCCCCATCACCATGGGACAGGCCCTGTCCTCTTTCATGATCATCGGCGCTGTCTATTTCTTCTGGCGCGCATTGCGACAACAGCCTGAGGGCCCCAAGGCGATCAGACGGGCCAAGGGGTGAACGCGCTCTCCCAGCGTTTGGCTGGGCTGATTGCGGCGCAAGGACCACTCTCGGTAGCACAGTTCATGGCGCTGGCGCTGATGGATCCCGATTACGGCTATTACGCGCACCAAGATCCCTTCGGTGAAGAGGGGGATTTCATCACGGCGCCCGAAGTCAGCCAGATGTTCGGCGAGCTGCTCGGGCTGTGGCTGGTAGAAGCCTGGCGCGACCAGGGCTCAGCATCCGCAGTGCATCTGATCGAGCTGGGACCAGGCCGTGGCACCATGATGGCCGATGTACTGCGCGCCACCCTAAGGGTTGCGCCAGAGTTTCTTGCCGCCGCCGAAGTTACTCTCATCGAAGCCAGCCCGCGCCTGCGGACAGAGCAGGAGCAGCGCCTGGCCGCCACCCCGGCCAGGCTCAGCTGGAGCTCGACGTTAAAGCTCGAGGCCCTCACAGGGCCCCTGTTCGTGCTCGCCAACGAGTTTTTTGATGCCCTGCCGGTGCGCCAGTTCCTGCGCGTGGGCGAAAAATGGCATGAGCGCCTCGTGACCCTTGGCAGCCATGGCGAGCTTGAATTTGCTATTGCCCCAATGGCGACGCAGGCGCTGGCCCCGCCCCCGGGGCGACCGCCAGCGCGCGCCGGCGATCTCTTTGAGCACTGCCCTTCCGCCCTTGCCCTCTGCGAGAACCTTGCGGCCACCATCGCCCGCCAGGGCGGCGCGGCGCTCATCGTCGACTACGGATATGACGCCATGGCTGGGTTTGGCGACACCCTGCAGGCGCTTCGGAGGCATCGCTACGTTCCAGTGCTGCAGACCCCGGGCGAAGCCGATGTGACCGCCCATGTGGATTTTGCTGCCCTTGCCCTTGCTGCCCGTCACGGCGGCGCCGCCGTCTATGGTCCGCGCCCGCAGGGCCCCTTCCTCACTGCGCTCGGCATCGAACAGCGCTGTGGCGCCTTGATCCGCTCCGCGCCCGACGCGGCAGGAGTTCTCAGCCGCCAGCTCAACCGCCTGTGCGGCAAGGACGAGATGGGGCAGCTGTTCAAAGCATTGGCGCTCCTGCCCCAGCATGCGCCCATGCCCGCAGGCTTTTGAGGAGGGCCCGGTTCATGTCCGCGCGCCACGATCACCCTTCATTCTCGGCCGAAAGGACGCTCCGCGATGGCTGAAAAGATCCTGAAACTTGAGGCTGGGGTCCTGCGCAGCCCGGGGATTGCACATGGCTTCTTCGGTCGGCGCGGCGGGGTCAGCGAGGGCATCTACGCTAGCCTCAACGGCGGGCCAGGCTCGGGCGATGCGCGCGATCGCGTCGAGGAGAACCGCCGGCGGGTGGCCCATAGCCTGGGCAGTCACAGCCTGGTCAATACTCATCAGTGCCATAGTGCCGAAGCCGTTCGGGTCACTACCCCCTGGGCGCTGGGTGCCGGACCCAAGGCAGATGGCCTTGTTACCGACCGCAGGGATGTGGCCCTGGCGATCCTGACCGCCGATTGCGCGCCGGTGCTACTGGCCGATGCGCAGGCAGGGGTGATCGGCGCCGCCCATGCCGGCTGGCGGGGCGCGATCGGCGGCATCATCGAGGCCACCATTGCCCAGATGCTGGACCTGGGCGCTAGGAGGCAACGCATCTGCGCGGCCATCGGTCCGGCAATCAGTCAGGCCCATTATGAGGTCGGCCCAGAATTTACGGCCCGCTTCCTCGAGGCCGACCCCAGGAACGCACGCTTCTTCATTCCGGCCGAACGGCCACAGCACCATTACTTCGGGCTCGAAGACTATGTCGGCGAACGGTTGCGCACCGCCGGTGTGGGCCGGATCGAGCCTTTGGGGGTTTGCACCTATGGGCAGACGCAGGATTTCTTTTCCTATCGCCGCAACACCCATGCCGGGACCAGCGAGTACGGACGGCAACTCTCGGCAATCGCGCTTCGCGCTCCAGCTGGGCAATGATCGCTCCTGGCGCGTGTCCGGAGCCCTGAGCGCGCCGCGGCGCAAAGGCGGGTTTACCGTCCACCACTTGCTTGCTAGAACGCCCCGGGCTTTACGGAAGTGTCAAACCGTTTTGCCGCCATTCATCCTCTGAGGCGTGCGGTATGAGCGATGCAGAACTGACCCGCGGCATGAAATTGATCGCGGGCAATTCCAACCGCGAGCTGGCCGAGAAGGTTGGCCAGTACCTCAAGCTCCCCTTTACCAAGGCGATCGTGCGGCGCTTTGCCGATATGGAGGTCTTCGTTGAGATCCAGGAAAATGTCCGGGGCGAGGACATTTTTGTAATCCAGTCGACCAGCTATCCCGCCAATGACAACTTGATGGAGCTTCTGATCGTGATCGATGCCTTAAAGCGGGCCTCGGCACGACGCATTACCGCCGTGATCCCGTATTTTGGCTATGCCCGCCAGGATCGCAAGGTGGGGCCAAGGACCCCGATCTCAGCCAAGCTGGTGGCCAATCTGATCACCGAGGCTGGCGCGAACCGGGTGCTCACCGTCGATCTGCATGCCGGCCAGATCCAGGGCTTTTTCGACATCCCCACCGACAATCTCTATGGCGCACCGGTGATCGTGAAGGACATCCAGGACTATCTCGGCGAAGACAACCTGATGGTGGTCTCCCCTGACGTGGGCGGGGTGGTGCGGGCCAGGGCCCTGGCCAAGCGGCTGGGAGCAGACCTTGCCATCGTCGACAAGCGCCGCGAGCGGGCCGGCGAGTCCGAGGTCATGAACATCATCGGCGATGTCAGGGGACGCTCCTGCATTCTGGTCGACGACATCGTCGATTCCGGCGGCACCATCTGCAATGCCGCCGAAGCCCTGATTGCCAAGGGCGCCAAGGATGTCTGCGCCTATGCGACCCACGGTGTTCTGTCAGGAGGCGCCGTCGCCCGCATCGCCGCCTCGAAGCTCAAATCCATGGTGGTCACCGATTCGATCGCGGCCACCGACGAGGTGCGAAAATGTCCCAATATCCGTCGTATCTCGATTGCACCCTTGATCGGCGAAGCGATGCGACGCATCAATAACGAAGAAAGCGTATCAAGCCTTTTTGATTAGTCCTTAGAATTAGTGGCCGCCCGTAAACCTAGAATAAACCGGGTGGCACTTATCCTTGCAGGTTGCAGCAGGCGCGAGCGGCGGGAGGCCATGGCATGCGCTTTAGACGTAGATGGCGGTTTCGCGTCCAGAATGACACCCGGGTCCACCCGCTGGACATCCTGGCAAGGCGTCCGCTTGCCGCTGCGATCTACTGGCTTCCCATCTTCGCCATCGCGGCCACGGGTTATTCGGCGGTGAGCAGTGACTTGCGCACTGGGGTCTGGACCGGCGGCTGCGTGCTTATGGCCCTGGGCAGCCTCGTGAACGCCATGCGCTGCGGCCGCCTGCAATCCTATCTGCTGACCCCCCTGTTTCTCCTAGGGGCTCTGGCGAGCCTTGCCTATGGCACCGGGCTCTGGCCTTTGGGCCCAGCCGGCTGGGGGCTGATCGGCTATGGTCTTTTGGCCGGGCTCTGCCTCGTCAGTCCACTGCCGGAACTTTTTCTGGGACGCTATCGCTGAGAGGAAGAAAACCTGGGTGCGCATTTTCCCCTGCGCTCCGGGTCGGGTTCTCATCCCCTGGGACTTTGGCCACGCCTTCCTAGCGTGACGCCAGG
>JAKAVI010000418.1 GCA_021817355.1 Pseudomonadota bacterium
TCGTATTGCAACCAGTACGCCATCAGCGTCTGTTATAAATTTGAGGCCGGAAGAAGGTTGGGCCAAGGCAGATCGGCCCGGGTATCTTGGCACGCGCGGACTGTGAATGCCCAACCATATCTGGTGTTCCCAACGGCCTTGCTCCGCGGGCCTCAAAGCCATGCAGATCTGTCGGATGATCTGGCGGGCTCGCCCGACCATGGGCCGCCAGGATGCGGTCTGACGGGAGCCTTGCGTGCGGGCTTCAACGCAGATGCTGTTGGCGGCGCGGTTGCCCCACTTTTACCCAATTGGTCGGGCTGCGGGCCGACATTTCGCTGAGGAAGACGTAGCCGGTGCGGTTCCACAGGCGGATGCGATGGCGCAAATTGTCCAGTACGTAGTCGCCGTCGACCGTCGAAACGACGAGGACAGCATGAAGTTCGCCATCGGGCAGTCCCACAATGGCGACGTTGAGATCGGAGAGCGGAATGCCGGCGCGCGCAAGGTCCCGCCGTTTGGTCAGGGCGTAATCCGCACAGTCGCCATAGCCGTCCTTCGGGATGGTCCAGTACTGGTAGCGGCCATAATGGCGAATTGCTGATTCTGGCTTGATGGCGCGATTGACGTGGCGGTTGATGTTGACCATCTGCGGCCAGTAACGCCAGGTCGTCACCGGTCGGGCCTGTTTGATGTCGAACGGACACTGGGCGGTGAAGCGCATGCAAAAATCGATGTAACCGAACGGAGCATCAGCCTCTGGTCCGACGGGTATCTTGCGGCTGGTTGTGTTCAGCCCCTCGCGGCTCTGCAGTGTGTAGGGGTTGGCCGCAAAGGCGGCAAAGGCTAGCGGCGCCAGTGCCACGGCCAGAACCAGTGTGGCGCCAAAGCGCAGACCTGCGCGAAGTGTTGCCGTCCCCATGACGCGCCCCTATGCCCTTCACCCGTGGCGCAGGCACTGCGCCGGCGCACGAATAGCAAAGCAGTAGCATCAGCTGCAGCACAGCTCTACGCCTCACGTACCGGTTTGCACTTGAGCAAGGTCAAACGCAAGGGCGAGATTGCTAAGGGGATTTACGTAATCGGTCTGGGGCTGGTTGATCCGAGCAGCGATTGCCTCTGCACCACCACGATCACGTAGAGCAGCGCGAAAACAGCGAGGACGCAGAGCCCCGCAGTCAGGCTGAATTCGCCGGCAAGGGCCGGGATACCGAGGAACAGCAG
Source organism: Pseudomonadota bacterium (assembly GCA_021817355.1). Next base: position 1,204 of record JAKAVI010000418.1, read on the forward strand.
ATAAATGGCGAGCGCCGTGCGCCGGCCGAAGCGGTCGATCAGGATGTGGTGAAAGTGGTTGCGGTCGGCGGCGAAGGGTGAGCGGCCGTCCAGGGCGCGGGTCAGCATGAGACGCACGCAATCCAGCACCGGCAGCCAGAACCAGATGGCAGGGATCAGCGCGGGCAGGGTGCCATCGGCCTTGTGATAGGCCCCGATGGCTCCCAGTCCGATGAGAAGCGAACCGGCATAGGACCCCGCGCTTCCGGAAAACAGTTTGCCGCGCAGATTGAAGCCGAGCGCCACGGCTGACGATGCCATCAGCGCCAGGAAGGGAACTCCAAGTTCCGGGCCCAGATGTCGGGCGATGAGGGCACTCCAGATCAGCAGCGAGCCCAAAAGCTGGCCGTCCATGCCATCAGCCATGTTGGCGGCATTGAGAAAGCCGATGATCATGAGCGCGGTCACCGGAATGGCAAAGGGACCGAGGTCGAGTTTGGGGCTGTGCGCGGCACCAAAATGCAGCGAGCCCAGAACCAGCGTGGGCTCGATCGAAAGCGCGGCCAGGGTCAGCAGCACGAAGGCGGAGAGGCGCAGGCCAGCTGGCAGGTTGTGCCGGTCATCGGCGGTGCCGATCAGCATCATGACGAAGGTGGCGGCCAGCGCAATGGCGATGAAGGTGCTGTCGTGATGGACAAGGACGCGAAAAATGGAGAGGGCGAGGCTGGGGACGAGGATGGCGAGCCCGCCGATGAGCGGGGTGGTCTTGGCGTGCGTTTTGCGCACCCCGTCGGGCACATCGACGAGCTTGAGGCTGCTGCCCAAGATTTCCGCAAAATAGCAAATGGCTGCCGTGATCGTGGCGGAAATCGCGCACAGCTCAATGGCGGTGCCCCAGGCTCCCAGCCCCATGCTGTTTGCTCCCTCCCACGGCGCCAACAAAATCAAGGCTGCCCCTTAATCTTGCCCAATTCTGGGTTATAAGGGTTACTAAATGACATTTCGAATGCCAATTGTCGAGACACATCAGGTCTACGTTCGCAGCGACCGGCTGGATCAAATTTGCCTTCGGGATCAAAGGGGTGCCCCTCTGGAACTGGCGCAGCAAGGTTGCAGGCCCATTTGGCCTGTATTAAAATATTTCAAATGCATGCGTCGGACGGCAGTCCAGGGCAGACGCCCTGGAGGGCAGGGCCGGTGACGTGGGGCGGGGTGCCTAGGGAGAGACGGAACCAGGATAAGGCCCTGCTCGGCCAGCAGGGCAAGCGGGGAGGCATGGGGGAAAACGGGCTGGAGCGCGCCGCGATCGGGCGGGCCCCGGTGCACGCACTGGAAGCACGCTGGTTCGCGGTCCAGTGTCAGCCCAATCGGGAAAATGCTGCCGCCGCGCATTTGCGTCGCCAACATTACGCTGTGTTTCTGCCGCGACAGCGGCGGACCATCCGCCATGCCAGGCGCATGGAGACCGTGCTTCGCCCCTTCTTTCCCGGCTACCTGTTTGTCCAGCTCAACCCGGACA
>JAKAVI010000407.1 GCA_021817355.1 Pseudomonadota bacterium
TTCGCCGGAACTGCCGCAACCATATCGGTGTCGATATAGCCTGGAGCAATGGCATTGACGGTGATGCCTTTCGCCGCGCCCTCCTGGGCCAGGGCCTTGGTGAAGCCATGGATGCCGGATTTGGCGGCGGCGTAGTTGACCTGGCCGTATTGACCGGCCTGGCCGTTGATGGAGCCGATATTGACGATCCGGCCAAAACTGCGCACGAGCATGTCGTCCCACACCGCCTTGCACATATTAAAGCAGCCGCCAAGATTGGTATCGAGCACTTCGTCCCAACCCTCACGGCTCATTTTTTTCATCGTGCCATCACGGGTAATGCCAGCATTGTTGACAACGATTTCGATCGGTCCGAGTTCAGTCTTTATCTTTTCTGTGGCGCGCTGTACGGCGGCAAAATCGGCCACGTCGAACTTGTAGACCGCGATCTCTGTGCGCTCCGCAAACTGCGCGGCACGTACGTCGTTACCGCAATAATTGGCAGCTACGATATATCCGGCCGCCTTGAGGCGGGAAGAAATCGCCTCGCCAATCCCCCGGGTTCCCCCGGTCACCACTGCCACTCGCGCCATCTTGTCCTCCTGCACCTTCCACGATCGCCAGATCTTTCCAGGTCAGAACTCACGCCGCTACCTGGAGATTGCACCACCCGCTTTGGGCCCTGCTGCCGCAGCAGGGCGCCAAGCTTCCGTCATTGTCAGGGGATTGCGTGCACGGGGCACGCGGGCCCTTGCGCGCAGATAGCCGCACCTTTGCTCAGCGTTCAACGCACATGGCAATTCCCATACCGCCACCGATGCACAATGTCGCCAGTCCCTTCCTGGCATCACGCTTCTGCATCTCGAAAAGCAGCGTCGTCAGAATACGCGCGCCACTGGCACCGATGGGATGACCGATGGCGATGGCGCCGCCATTGACATTTACCTTGGCAGGTTCCCAGCCCATGTCCTTGTTCACGGCGCAGGCCTGCGCCGCAAACGCCTCATTGGCTTCGATCAGATCCAGGTCCGAGACCGTCCAGCCAGCCTTTTTTAGCGCCGCGCGCGAGGCCGGTATCGGTCCGCTGCCCATGATCGCCGGATCGACACCGGCATGGGCCCAGGAGGCGATGCGGGCAAGCGGTGTCAGGCCACGGGCTTTCGCCGCAGTGGCAGTCATAAGCACCATCGCCGCTGCGCCGTCGTTGATGCCCGAGGCATTTGCAGCCGTCACTGAGCCATCTTTTTGGAACACCGGTTTCAGTGCGGACAAACTCTCAAAGGTTACGCCGTCGCGGATGTATTCGTCGCGATCGATGCTGCGCTCGCCTTTACGTTCCTTGATTACAACGGGAATGATTTCATCACTGAAGCGGCCGGCCTTGCGCGCCGCCTCGGCCTTGTTCTGCGAGGCGACCGCGAAGGCATCCTGCTGCTCGCGGGTGATCTGCCATTGCCGCGCAACATTCTCGGCGGTGACCCCCATATGGTAGCCATGAAATGCGTCCCATAAGCCGTCTTTGAGCATGGTATCGGTAAACTCGAGACCACCCATTTTTACGCCGCTGCGCAGATGGGCGGCATGGGGTGCCTGGCTCATGCTTTCCTGGCCGCCGGCAACCACGACGTGGGCATCTCCATTGACGATCGCCTGATAGCCAAGCGCGACAGCCCTTAGCCCGGAGCCGCACAGCTGGTTGACCAGCCAGGCCGGGGTTTCAAAGGGAATGCCGGCCGCAACCGCTGCCTGCCGACCGGGATTTTGTCCTGTTGCCGCGGTCAGCACTTGGCCCATTACGACCTCATCGACGGCATTGCCCTCAACCCCGGCACGCGACAGCGCAGCGCTGATTGCAGCCCGGCCCAGCTCATGGGCCGGAAGATTGGCGAAGGCACCATTAAAGGAGCCCACTGGGGTGCGGGCCGCAGAAACGATGACGACTTCGGTCATGACACATCCTTTTCCTGAATTGCAGGGGTCAGCGCGTACAATGCCGCGAATGCGAGTGAGGGTAAACTGGCATGAATTCTGATTTTATACCAATGGCTTAAGCATCAGACCTCAGGGTGCAGTGCAGCGCCGGGGCGAGACTCCACTAGACAGCCGTAGAATTGTGATGCTCTTGTTACCTCAGGGCAGCGCTGACTGGCAGCGCGGCAGGCACATGATGCGGGTAGACCGGTGAGCGATGCAAAGACCGCGACGGGCGAGCCCGTCATTATCAAGAAGTACGCCAACCGTCGTCTCTACAACACACATACCTCAAGCTATGTGACGCTTGATCATCTCTGCGAGATGGTGAAGGGGGGGATTGATTTCGAGGTCCGCGATGCGCGCACCGGCGAAGATATCACCCGATCGGTGCTGACCCAGATTATCTTCGAAGAAGAAAGCAAGGGGCAGAATCTTCTTCCCATACGTTTTTTGCGTCAGCTGATACGTCTTTACGGCGATTCGCTGCAAGCCTTTGTGCCGGGCTATCTCGATCTTTCCATGGAGAGTTTTGCCAAGAATCAGGAGCAGATGCGCCAGCGCCTGGCGGAAGCTTTTGGCGGCGGAGGATCGGCGTTCGAGGCGATTACCCGGCAGAATCTGGCCATGTTCGAACGGGCGATGAAGATGTTTTCTCCTTTCGCCCCGCCGCCACGGGACGACAGCGCGCACTCCACACCCAATCACTCGCAGGACGCAGCACCCCAGCCCGCCTCAGAAGAAAT
>JAKAVI010000002.1 GCA_021817355.1 Pseudomonadota bacterium
GGCGGCTAACAAAGCTGTGATCTGCATTCCATTCGACAAGCATACCCAGGTGGTGAAGCACAGCATGATCAAGGCGCCGATCTCCTGTGTCGGCTTGTAGTAAATTTACATTTCGGTAGCGAGCAATCCAGGATTTAACCAGGGTATTGACCTTGGCGATTTCCGAAAGTTCGTCAGGGTAGGTGGAGCGATGGCGTGCCACTGAAAGGTCAATGAAAAATGTTTTCTCTTGACTCGTAAGATCATTAGCAATCGCCAGACGTTCGGCCGGTGGCGCGATCTGTGCCCGCAACACATCATTCTGCATCATGACGAAATGAACAGTTGCCGCGCGGGCATAATTGATCGCCATCAGCGGCTTGTCATAAGTCTCGACTACAATGTCTCCGGCAGATGAAAGAAGCCATTCGCTGTAAGTTCCAAGCGCAATGAGCAAGGCGACAAGAACTGCGCCTGCGAGGAGCAGCTTGCCGCTGATCGACTTCACGATTCTGACCTTGGCCATAGCGCTCTCTGCGATCCAACGCTGATTGCTACTAAAAGCGTCGCAATTTGCTTTAAAGGAACAATTAAACTCGGCTTGGTTATCTAACGTGGATGGTCAGACGCATGGTTGGGTGAATGTGGCATCGTATTTCGTAGGTTCCGCGTCTCGGGAAAGTAATTTGAAGTGTTTCTCCGGGTGGCTGCTCTCTTGAGTCGTAATCGATATTTCCCTTGTAGACGTATATTTGATGAAGAAACTCATCCTTATTTTCGAAGTAGACCGTCTGACCGGCCCGGATAGTAATGTTGTCCGGATGAAACATCCTTCCCTTCTGAACCACGATAACGGGTTGGCTTGCCAGGGCGGGCGTAGCAAGCAATAGGGCTAGTGCAGCAACCAGGACGGTTTTCATCTTGAGACAACGTCGTGTTGCATTGGCGCAAGTATTGCGAGAAGCTTGTTCTGGGTTTGGAACGGAATATTTTCTTTGTTCATCGCGCTTTGCAGATCTTCTACCAAGGCATTGAAGTCCCTGTCGCGCAGATGCAACCCTTCGTGCACGACCCTGAGATCACGATACCCCTTGTAGCGGTCCGGACCTCCCGTGATCATGCAGAAATAGTCCGTCAACATTCCCTTGAGCCGGGGAATATTCTCATCGTCGAATTTGGCTTTGATGCGATCATCACTCAAAAATTTGACCATTGCGCGATCAACAATGGCTCTTATTCCTGGTCGCTTACCAAGCTCTCGGAAGAGGGCAGATCCCTCGGGAAGCGCAAGTCCGGCTGCAGTATCGTGCATATCCTTTGCGACGATAGGAGAGCTCAGGATGCAAAAGCCGAGGATCGCGAGCAGAGGCATAAGCTTTGACTGCATCAGAAGCCCCCTTGTACTGACAGGTATACGCCGTCCTGATGGTTACGGTTTACGATGTTTCCCAAGCTGACGTAGGCCAAGGTAAATGAGAGGTTTTTGTTCAAAAAATACGCGGCAAACAGGTCATAGGCAGAGCCTTCATGGGCGATACGGAGATTGTCGGGTTTGGTGCGAACTTCTCCACCGACGGCCAAGCGACGGCTCAGCAGATAGGCAAGCCCTCCTTCAAGCTCCATTGCATAATTGGCGTTGCGGTTACCGCCAAAGCCTAGGAGCCCGAACTGGTTTGCTTTCGTGGCCCGAAGGGTCAGATTGAGGAGAAGGCTCTGCGACAGTATCAGCTTGGAGGCAGCTAGATAGAAATCTGTTCCACTAGAGGCCTTGGCCCCAATGGCTGACAGCACAGCACCGCGATCAGCATTCTTGAATTGAACGCCGACAGACAATTGAGGAAGCAGAGTATTTTGGTCGTAAACGATGTTACCCAAAAGGCGAAGCTTCGCACCGAATATGCTCTGGTGAAACGTAAAGCCTCGCCCAAGCCCGAGCGCAGCACCATCCGCCTCCGTATCAAACGATTGGCGTGCATAAGAGAGTTCAAGACGGTCGAACAGGCCGATGGCAACACCCGGTGACCATAGCGCATAGTTAGGTAAGTTCAGATATGTCAGATGCGCGTTTACGCCTATGCCATCTCGGGTTCCATAGCCGGTGATGGTGGCCCATGCTCCCAAACCCCCTCCACCCGCACCTTCTATTTGGGAAACCCCGCCGGTGGCCAGGAGCCGACCCTCGTCAAATATGGCCGGCAGGGCACAGCAACTCCCAGCCCACGCGGGCGACGATGTAAGCATGATCAACGCCGTGATCAAGCTGGCGACCAAAGAGGTCGCATGTCGATGAGATGTGCCGGTCAGCATGTCATATTTTATTTTCCACAGTTGGAATAAGATTAGGTTAATGGCACCGCAGCGGACATGTGCACGGGCGGATCACAGGTCGCTGCGTCTTGGGCCTGTCGCCCTCTATGCTGCGGAAAGAAATAGAGCGCCAATGTTGCGGTAATCGCGGCGACATGTGGCAGGGTCATACCAGCCAGCACATCGGTATCAGCACGGTCTATAAGCTACGCGACATTGGGCATCATCGGGTTGGCTGAGCGAAAAAGGAGCGCCATCTCAATGATGCTGGTGTTGGTAGGTTTTAGAGAAAATCCCGTGCAGATGGGAACCGAAACTGCACATCGGCTTTGCTTTACGCCATGGATCACCACATTGCGCAGATCATCTAATCTGCGCTTTTTACGTGAGGCATGTGATATCT
>JAKAVI010000199.1 GCA_021817355.1 Pseudomonadota bacterium
CGGTCAAGGGCGACGTTCACGATATTGGTAAGAATATCGTGGGCGTGGTGCTGCAGTGCAATGGCTACGAGGTCATCGACCTTGGCGTGATGCAGCCGGCGCAGGCCATACTCGATGCCGCCCGCAAGGAAGGCGCCAATATCATCGGTCTTTCCGGGCTCATCACGCCCTCGCTCGACGAAATGGTGCATGTGGCCAGCGAGATGGAGCGGCAGGGCTTCGCAATTCCGCTTCTGATTGGAGGCGCGACAACGAGCCGGGTGCACACGGCGGTCAAGATCGCGCCCTCCTATCAGCGCAACCAGGCGGTCTATGTCACCGATGCCAGCCGGGCGGTGGGCGTGGTTTCCAGCCTGCTCAGCAAGACCCAGTGTGCGGAATACACCACCACCATCCGGGAGGAATATGCAGATATTGCGCGGCGCCATGCGGCCGGGCGGACGCAGCAGCGCCGCTTGCCGCTAAGCGCTGCGCGCGCCAATGCCGAAAATCTGGATTTTGCCACCTATACCCCACCCAGGCCGAGCTTTTTGGGGGTCCGCGCCTTTGCCGATTACGGTCTGGCTGAACTCGCCGACTATATTGACTGGACACCCTTCTTCCGCACCTGGGAGCTGGCAGGGCCGTTTCCCCAGATTCTTGATGACGACAAGGTGGGCGAAGCGGCACGTGGCCTCTACCGCGATGCCAGGGCCATGCTGGAGAAGATCGTGGGCGAAAAATGGCTCACCGCGCGGGCCGTTATTGGCTTCTGGCCGGCGGCGCGTGACGGCGATGACATTATCCTCTTTACCGATGACACGCGCCAGCAAGAGCGCGCACGTCTGCACACGCTGCGCCAGCAGATGCCGCGCGAGAACGGTCGTGCCAATCTCGCGCTTGCCGATTTTGTGGCTCCCCACGGAAGTGTTCCCGATTATATCGGAGGCTTTGCGGTGACTGCCGGACTTGGCGAAGATGAACACATCAAGCGCTTTGAAGCAGATCGTGACGATTACTCGGCGATCCTGCTGCGGGCTCTTGCCGACCGGCTGGCTGAAGCCTTTGCCGAACGCATGCATGCCCGGGTGCGACGGGAATTCTGGGGCTATGCGGCGGACGAAACGCTTTCCAATGCCGACCTCATAGCCGAAAAATATCGCGGCATACGTCCGGCTCCGGGCTATCCGGCGCAGCCCGACCATACCGAAAAGCGTACGCTTTTCGCGCTTCTCGACGCGCCCGCCAAGGCATCCATCGTATTGACGGAAAGCTGCGCAATGATTCCGGGGTCTTCGGTCAGTGGGCTCTATTTTTCCCATCCGCAGGCGCGTTATTTCGGTGTGGGCAAGATCGAGCGTGACCAGGTTGAAGATTATGCCCGCCGCAAGGCCATGAGCATGGAGGAGTGCGAGCGCTGGCTGTCACCCATCCTTAACTACGATCCCAAAGCCCGCGATGCCGCCTGAGCGGCAGAGCGGCGCCAGGGGCATGGCAGTCACACGGATGTGCTCAGAGCTGCCGCGTGCGTCTTAAGGCGGACCAAAGCCACCGCCCCCAGGGGTTTCGATGATGATGACATCGCCCGCGTTCAGCTCGGCGCTGTCCCGGCCTTGCAGCACTTCCCTGTTCCCGTCACGGCGCAAGATGGTCGTGCGGCCCGGCTGCCCCGCTTCACCGCCGTCAAGTCCGAAGGGCCTTGTCTGGCGCCGGGTGGAGAGAATTGCTGCTGACATGGCTTCGCCAAAGCGCAGGCGCCGGACCACACCGTCGCCGCCGTGATGACGGCCACGCCCGCCGGAGCCGGCACGGATATGGAAGGCTTCAAGCACCACCGGAAACCGGGTTTCCAGAACTTCCGGATCGGTGAGACGCGAATTCGTCATGTGCGTGTGTACGGCTGACTGCCCGTCAAAGTCGCGTCCGGCACCGGCACCGCCGCAGATGGTTTCATAATATTGGTAGCGCCCGTTGCCGAAGGTGAGATTGTTCATCGTGCCTTGCGATGCGGCAAGGACACCGAGTGCTCCAAACAGAGCATCGACCACAGCCTGGCTGGTTTCGACATTGCCCCCGGCGACGGCCCCTGGCGGACGCGGGCTGAGAAGCGTGCCTTCGGGAATGTGGATGTCCAGGGGTTTGAGACAGCCCGCATTCATCGGAATGTCACCCTCGACGAGACAGCGGAAGACATAGAGTACTGCTGCTTTGGTGACTGAACGCGGTGCGTTCAGGTTGTTGGCGGCCTGTGCACTTGTACCGCTGAAGTCGATCCTGGCCGCGCGCTGGTCCCGGTCAACGCGGATGCTCACCTTTATTTGCAGGCCATCATCCATGGGCATGACGAACGCGCCGTCGCTGAGCGCCCCGATCACCCGCCGGACGCTTTCTTCGGCGTTGTCCTGGACGTGGCCCATATAGGCCCGAACGGCTTTCAACCCGTACTGGTTGCACAGACGCGCCAGCTCCTGCGCTCCCTTGGTGCAGGAGGCCGCCTGGGCTTTCAGATCGGCGATGTTCTGATCGGGATTGCGCGCGCCAATCGTCCCGCTCGCCAGGATCGCCCGCACAAGGCTCTCCTCGAATTGGCCCTGATGGATCAGCCGTTCGCCATCGAAGAGCACGCCCTCCTCGTCAATGCGCTGGGAGAAAGGCGGCATCGAGCCGGGCGAGATCCCGCCAATGTCGGCGTGATGGACGCGTG
>JAKAVI010000450.1 GCA_021817355.1 Pseudomonadota bacterium
GGCATCGCCGACCAGGGCGATCATGCGTCCGCCACGCGCCGGATCGCGCAGGTTCCTTGCCATCAGATAGTCCTGGACCAGACTGGCAAAGGCGGTCATGGCAACGCCCAGTCCGACCGACCCGGTGGAAATATCCACATCGTCGCTATCCTTGGTGCGCGAGGGATAGCTTTGCGCGCCACCCAGGGCACGAAAGGCTTCGAGCTTCTCGCGCGTCTGTTCGCCGAACAGATACTGGATGGCATGAAACACCGGACTGGCGTGCGGCTTCACCGCAACGCGGTCGAACGGCCGCAGCACGCTGAAATAAAGGGCACTCATCAGCGTCGTCATCGAGGCACAGCTGGCCTGATGGCCGCCGACCTTTACCGCATCCTCGACATCGCGCAGATGATTAGCATTGTGGATCGTCCAGCATGACAACCACAGCACCTTGCGTTCCAGTTCGCGGATGATTTCGCGCATGGCGCAGCCCCGATCTTTCCTGTCGGAGAGCTTCATGAGACAGGGCGCAGAAGAAAGCAAATGCTTCGCAAAGCCTGATCACGGGACGGGGAACGGCGCTCTTTCCCGTGCCTGAAGCGAACCTCGCTCCCGTTCCTGGTTTTCCGAAGACGCCAGCCCTGCTGACAGGAGCAGCACCTCATCGCCGGGCATCAGGATGCGTGGGCTACCCGATCTCATCCGTGCACAAACAAAATGGGACGCCCGTTCCCGCGCATCCCACCATGTGGCTGCAGTTTAAGCATAAAGAAACAGACTAGCAAGGCCATGAATTGTCCAATAGATGGAGTTCCCCGAATACAAGGAAGGGGGACATACATGGCAGCCTGCGGGCTCGATTTTGGCACCTCCAATTCGGCACTCGGCGTCCTTAAGGGCGGACGGCCCACACTCGCGCTAGTGGAAGACGACGAGGCACTGATCCCGAGCGCAATCTTCTACGATACGGAGAACTGGGGCAGGGTCCTGTTCGGCCAGGCGGCAATCAGCGCCGCAATCGCACAGGCCGACGGACGGCTGATGCGGGCGCTGAAGACCATCCTAGGTTCGTCACTGATCGACGAGACCACGGCCGTCGGGCCCAAGCGGATCAAGCTGACCAGCGTGGTGGAGACCTTCATCCGTCACCTCAAGGCCAAAGGCGAAGCCTTTCTGGGCCAGGAGATAACCGAGGTCGTGCATGGCCGACCGGTGCGCTTCGTCGACGGCGACGACGCGGCCGACGGCCGCGCCGAAGCGGTGCTGGCAGATATTGCGCGGCGTGCGGGCTTCCGCGATATCCGCTTTGTCTACGAGCCGATCGCGGCGGCCTATCACTATGAGGAGACCGCCACTCGCGAGGAACTGGTGCTGGTGGCCGATATCGGCGGCGGCACCTCGGACTTCACGGTGATCCGGATCGGGCCGGAGCGGCGCAGGCGGGTCGAGCGCGGCGATGACGTGCTCGCCAACGGCGGCACCCGCATTGGCGGCACGGACTTCGACACACTTCTCAGTCTCGATGCGGTGATGCCGCTGCTCGGGCTCGGCACGCAGCTGACCCAGAAGGACCTGCCGATGCCAAAGTCGGTCTATTTTGAGCTTGCGACCTGGGCGATGATCAACTTCGTCTACACCTACCAGACCGAACGCGAGACCCGCGAGCTGTTGAAGATCGCGTGCGAGCCGGAGAAAGTCGAGCGCCTGCTGCACACCCTCACCCACCGGCTCGGCCATCGTATCGCGTTCGCGGTGGAAGACGCCAAGATCACACTCAGCGCGGTGCCGGCAGCGCCGATCCCACTTGAATTCGTTGAGCACGGTCTCGCCGCCCTCGCTGCGCGCGATGGCTTCGACCGTGCACTGCGCGAGAAGACCACGGCGCTCACCCGGATGGCGCGGCGCTGCATCGCCGACGCGGGGCTCAAGGGTACGGACATCCACACCGTGTTTTTCACTGGCGGCTCGTCGCGAGTACCGGTGGTGCAGCGGGCGGTGGCCTGTGCGGCGCCTTATGCCAAGGCCACCAGCGGCTCCGATCTGCTCTCGGTCGCGCTCGGCCTGACCGGCGAAGCGGCGCGCATTTTCCAGTGACGCGGCAGACGAGGCCACGACCCTTATTGAAGGACCGCCCTTGGGGCGAAGGGCCATCACACTGGCCTCAGCCACCCGCGCTCACAGTGAGGGCAGATCAAGTGCGAACTCTTTGGCGCAGGCGATCGCCGCCTCATAGCCGGCATCGGCGTGACGCATCACCCCGGTGGCCGGATCGTTCCAGAGCACCCGGGCGATCCTGCGGGCAGCCGCCCTACTGCCATCACATACCACCACCATGCCGGCATGCTGCGAAAAGCCCATGCCAACACCTCCGCCATGGTGCAGAGAGACCCAGCTCGCACCGCTGGCGCAATTGAGAAGCGCATTGAGCAAGGGCCAGTCCGATACCGCATCGGAGCCGTCACGCATCGCCTCGGTTTCGCGATTGGGGGAGGCGACCGAGCCTGAATCAAGATGATCACGCCCGATTACGATAGGCGCCGCCACCTCGCCACTGGCCACCATCGCGTTGAATGCCAGCCCGACCCGATCCCGCGCGCCGAGGCCAATCCAGCAGATGCGCGCCGGCAATCCCTGAAACGAGATCCGCTTTGCCGCCATGTCGAGCCAATGGTGCAGATGCGGATCGTCCGGAATCATTTCCTTCACCTTGGCATCGGTACGGGCGATGTCCTCAGGATCACCGGAAAGTGCGGCCCAGCGAAACGGCCCTACGCCGCGGCAGAAGAGCGGGCGGATATAAGCCGGGACAAAGCCAGGAAAATCGAACGCGTCCCCTACCCCCGCGTCCAGCGCCATCTGTCGGATATTGTTGCCATAGTCGAAGGTCGGAATGCCCTGGCGGAAAAACCCCAGCATCGCCCGGACATGCTCCGCCATGGAGGCCTTGGCCGCCTTTGCCACGGCGCTGGGATCGCTCTCTCGGCGCGCGTGCCAGTCCGCAAGCGACCACCCCCTCGGCAGATAGCCATGCACCGGATCATGCGCGCTGGTCTGATCGGTGACCGCATCGGGACGTACGCCCCGCCGCAGCAATTCGGGCAACACCTCAGCGGCATTGCCGAGGAGCCCAACCGAGAGCGCCTCGCCCGCACGACAGGCCCGCGTAATCCGTTCCAAGGCGTCATCGAGGCTCGATGCACAGACATCGAGATAGCCGGTGCGCAGCCGCATGTCGATGCGCGAGGGTTGACATTCCACGGCCAGCATGGAGGCCCCGGCCATGGTCGCTGCCAGAGGCTGCGCTCCGCCCATGCCGCCCAGGCCTGCGGTCAGGATCCATTTACCCGCAAGCCGTCCGCCATAATGCTTGCGTCCGAGCTCGGCAAAGGTTTCATAGGTGCCCTGCACGATGCCCTGGCTACCGATATAGATCCAGGATCCCGCCGTCATCTGGCCATACATCATCAGCCCCTTGCGATCGAGGGCGTGAAACTGTTCCCAGTTGGCCCAGTGCGGGACAAGATTGGAATTGGCGATGAGGACACGGGGAGCCTCGCCATGGGTCTTGAAGACACCCACCGGCTTTCCCGACTGCACGAGCAGCGTCTCGTCTTCCTCAAGACGGCGCAGCGTCTCTACGATGCGATCAAAGCTCTGCCAGTCCCGCGCCGCCCGACCGATACCGCCATAGACAACGAGTTCCTCGGGCCGCTCCGCGACTTCGGCATCCAGATTGTTCATCAGCATGCGCAGCGGTGCTTCCGTGAGCCAGCTGCGCGCGCTCAGCGTCGTACCACGCGGGGCACGGATATGCCGCGAATTATCAAACCGGTTCATGCGACCTCGCAAAATTCAGACAGCATTTGAGGATGTCGGAGAGCCTGGCGCGCAGAGGCGCGGCAAAGTCCTCAGCATAGGCCACCGGCCAGTTCTGAGGTGATATCGCGCCTTGCGGTTCCTTGAGATAAGCACGGCAGGCCAGCTCCATCTGGATGGCATGCACGCCCTCCCCTGGCGCGCCATAATGGCGGGTGATCCAGCCGCCCTTGAAGCGCCCATCGCAGACATGGCTGAAGCCGCTTTGCGCAGCTACCTCGGTGACCGCCCGCGCCAGTTCAAGAGCGCAACTTTGCCCCGCATTGGTGCCAATGTTGAACTGGGGCAGGAGGCCATCAAACAGACGCGGCAGGCGCGAACGGATCGCATGCGCATCAAACAGCACGATCCTTCCATGCTGCTGCCGAAGACGGTTGATCTGGCGCACGAGTGCCTCATGATAGGGCACATAAAACTCTGCGCGGCGACGGGCGACTTCCGCCGCAGCCAGCGCGCCGGCATAAAGCGGAACGCCCGCAAAGGTTTCCTCTGGACAAAGGCCGGTCGTCGTCATTCCGGGATAGAGAGATGCGCCGCTGGGGTCACGATTGACATCGATGACCGTTCGCGAAATCTCGGTGCGCACAAAAGTCGCGCCCAGTTGGGTGGCAAAATCATAAAGCTTTTCGACATGCCAGTCCGTATCGCAGCGCGCCTGCCAGCCATCCAGGAGCTGGGTTTCGATCTCGGGCGGAATCCTTGTGCCGGTGTGCGGCAGCGACACGATCAACGGCGCATCACCTTCGACGCACGTAATAAAGTCAGCAGTCATGGCCACACCTGACGCGTTGATGGAGCGGATTAAAGCCCATCCGGTAGACGAGTTCCGCAGGCTCCTGCACATTCCAGATCGCCAGATCGCAGCTCTTGCCGGCTTCGAGCGTGCCAAGCTCCGCGGCAAGGCCGAGCGCGCGGGCAGCCTCGCAGGTCACCCCGCGCAGACACTCCTCCACCTGCAGGCGGAAGAGGGTCGCAGCCAAGTTGAGGGTCAGAAGCAGCGAGGTCAGCGGCGAGGTTCCAGGATTGCTGTCGCTCGCGATGGCGATGATCGTGCCCGCCCGCCGCATGGCCGCAACGCTAGGCGGATGGGTTTCACGCAGAAAATAATAGGCGCCAGGCAGCAGCACGCCGACCGTGCCGCTGCGGGCCATCGCGGCCAGCCCTTCCTCCGAAGCAAACTCAAGATGATCGGCCGACAGCGCCCGGAAGCGCGCAGCCAGCGCGGCCCCGCCACCATCGGAAAGCTGATCGGCATGAAGCCGCACCGGAAGTCCTGCTGCCGCGGCCGCGCGAAACACCGTTGCTATTTCATCCGGGGTGAAGGCAATGCTCTCGCAGAAACCGTCGACGGCATCGGCCAGGCCCTCAAGGTGTGGCAGCATCGCACACAGCCTCGCCACATAGCCCGCGCGGTCGGAGGCAAATTCCGGCGCGACCACATGGGCTCCGAGAAAGCTTGTTCTGACCCGCACATCCCGCTGCTGCATCAGCCTGCGGGCCGCCCGCAGCATCTTGGTTTCCTCGGCAAAAGAAAGCCCGTAACCCGATTTGATCTCAATGGTCGTGACCCCTTCGGCAAGTAGTGCGTCCAGCCGTGGCAGCGCCTCTGCGACCAGCTCGTCCTCGCTCGCCGCCCGCGTTGCCGCCACGGTGGCGGCAATGCCACCGCCCGCCCTTGCAATCTCCGCGTAACTCGCCCCCTTCAGACGCAGCTCAAACTCGTGGGCACGATGGCCTGCGTAGACGAGGTGGGTGTGACAGTCGATCAGCCCCGGCGTGACCAGCCTGCCACCACAGTCGATACGCTCATCGGCGTGGAAATCCGCAAGCCCATCGGCCACCCCCGCATAGACGATGCGGGCGCCAGCGCAGGCCACCACGCCATCCCTGACGCGGCCGAGCCCGCTGCCCGACATGGTTGCAAGCTGGGCGTTGTGCCAGAGGCGGCGCTTGGCGTTGGCAGCAAACATGTCTAGGGATAGGCCGAGGCGTGCGGGTTTGTCCATGGCCGAGCATCTCTCCTTGTGGTTTGAACGGGCGCTTCTGCCAGAGGGCTGGGCCCAACATGTGCGCCTGGAACTTGCCGACGGACGGATCAGCACTGTCATGCCCGGGGTCGCGCGCCTGCCGGGTGAAGCGAACCATGGTATTGCGCTACCCGGCTTGTGCAATCTGCACAGCCATGCCTTTCAGCGTGCCATGGCCGGGCTCACCGAACATGCAGGTCCGGACAGCGATGATTTCTGGAGCTGGCGGGAGCTCATGTACCGCTTTCTGGCCCGCCTGACGCCCGCGGATGTGCAGGCAATTGCTGCCCTTGCCTATATCGAAATGCTCGAAAGCGGCTTCACACGGGTTGGCGAGTTCCATTATCTGCATCACCAGCCCGACGGGAACTTTTATGATCACCGCGCCGAAATGGCCGAAGCCATCGCGGCTGCGGCCGAGGAAAGCGGCATCGGACTTACGCTGCTCTGCTGCTTTTATGCTCATTCCGACTTTGGCGGAGCACCCCCACAGCCAGGACAGCGGCGCTTCATCAATTCGCTGGATGGCTTTGCCGCGCTTGTCGACCAGAGCCGCAGCATCGTTCGCCAGTTGCCTCACGCCAAGATCGGCATCGCGCCACATTCGCTGCGCGCCGTCACGCCCGCCGAACTCTCACAGTTGCGGGCGCTGTGGCCCGAAGGTCCCATGCATATCCACGCCGCAGAGCAGACGCGCGAAGTTGAAGCCTGCATCGCCAAGCTTGGTGCACCGCCGGTCCGCTGGCTTCTAGATCACGCCGGCATCGATGCGCGCTGGTGCCTGGTTCATGCCACCCACATGACCGCGGCAGAGACTTTGGGGCTCGCCAGAAGCACGGCCGTGGCCGGCCTGTGTGCGCTCACCGAAGCCAATCTCGGTGACGGGATATTTCCGACACGCGAATATCTCAGCGCGGGCGGGCGCCTTGGTCTTGGTACTGATTCCAACATCACCATCGACGCGCCGAGCGAGCTGCGCGGCATTGACTATGCACAGCGCCTGGTCCTGCACCGCCGCAATCCCCTGGCGCATGGGACATCAAGCGGACGCACCCTCTTTGCCGCGGCCCATCTGGGCGGAACCCAAGCCCTCGGCGTCAATGCCGGGGGGCTCAGCTCTGGGGCCTGCGCCGACATCGTCACCCTCGACAGCGATGACCTCGCCATCCTCGCCCGTTGCGACGACAGCATCCTCGACAGCTGGATCTATGCGAGCCGCCCCACCCTCATACGTGAGGTCTGGCGCGGCGGCCGCCAGGTCGTTGAGGCAGGCCAGCACGTGGCGCGCCCACGCATCGCCGCGCGCTACCGAAAGATTCTCCTGGGGCTCTTGTCCTAGAGACTGCCTATTTGGGCACATCTTTGCTATTTATGCTCCGCTCAACACAGCCAAGGTCTGGATTGAAACACAAGCTCCTGCTCACACGCGCCAAGGTTCCCGCGACGCTTTCGATCGAGCACGGTCCTTCCTTGCACGTCGTGGCCGCTGGTGACTGGGTGATCAGCGAGGTTGCTGGGCTTGATGGGCGGCTTGCGGAACTTAGTGCGGCAACGGCGGTCAGCGCCACCATCGACGGCCGGCAGATTACCCATCTCGATACGGCGGGAAGCTGGCTGCTCCTGCGCACCCAGCGGGCGCTGGAAGAAGAAGGCCTGCCGCGACCAGAGCTTCTGGTGCCGCCGCATTATGCCGGTCTCGTTGGCAAGGTCAGTGACGGTCTCGACTTCCACGCGACGCTGCCGCGGCGCAAGGGACCCTGGCCCTATACGTTGTTGGAGCGCATCGGCCGCGAAACCATGAGCATACTCGCCCAGGCCTATCAGATCGTTGGCTTTCTAGGACAGATCAGCCTCGAAACCAGCGAGGCCATCCTCCAGCCTCAGCGCGTGCTGCCCTGGCCTGCACTTGTTACCCAGATCGAAGACTGTGGTCTGACTGCGCTGCCGATCCTCGGCCTGCTTGCCTTCCTGCTTGGCATCGTCATCGCCTACCAGGGCGCTGGTCAACTCAAGCGCTTCGGCGCCGAGATCTACACCGTCAACCTTCTGGGCGTTGCGGTGCTGCGCGAGATCGGCGGGCTGATCGCAGCGATCATCGTCGCCGGCCGCTCGGGCTCGGCCTTTACCGCACAAATCGGCACCATGCGGGTGAACGACGAAATCGATGCCATGCAGACCATGGGCCTTAACGTCGTCGAACTTCTGGTTCTGCCCCGCGTCCTCGCCCTCATGATCGTCCTGCCGCTGCTCACCCTTTACGCCGATGTCATGGGCCTGTTCGGCGGCTATATCATGACCTATAGCAATCTTGGCCTCACCTTTCCGGCCTTTTTGACCCAGCTGCAGTCGGCAGTCACGCTCAGTACGCTCATGGTGGGCCTCATCAAGGCTCCGGTGTTTGCCGTGATCATCGGGCTGGTCGGGTGTTTTGAGGGCCTGCGTGTGGAACGTAACGCCGAAAGCGTGGGCAGGCAGACGACCCGCTCCGTCGTCGAATCCATCTTTCTCGTCATCGTCTTTGATGCCGGCTTTTCCATCCTTTTCTCCGTACTCAGGTTCTGAACCATGTCCGGTACGGTGACTGAAAGGGAGGTAGTGGTGCGGATCAGAGACCTCCTCAACGCCTTTGGCAACAACGTGGTTCATGACCATCTCGATCTCGATCTTTATCGCGGTGAGATTCTGGGCGTGGTTGGTGGCTCAGGCACCGGCAAATCCGTGCTCTTGCGCGCCATCGTCGGCCTGACCACGCCCAAAGGCGGAACCATCGAAGTCTTTGGCCAGGATATCGCCCATGCCTCCGTGCACGCGCGCCTTGCGACCCAGCTGCGCTGGGGCGTGCTGTTCCAGGACGGTGCCCTGTTCAGCGCGCAGACCGTGGCCCAGAACATTCAGGTCCCGCTTCGCCGCTATACCAGCATGAGCCAGCAGCTGATGGACGAGATCGCCGCACTGAAGATCAACCTCGTGGGCCTGCCACCAGATTCAGCCGGAAAGTTTCCGGCCGAATTGTCTGGTGGCATGCGCAAGCGTGCCGGCCTTGCCCGGGCCCTGGCGCTGGACCCCGAGCTGCTCTTTCTCGATGAGCCCACCGCGGGACTTGACCCCATCTCCGCGACGCATTTTGACGCGTTGATCCGCGGTTTGCAGGAAAGCCTTGGACTGACGGTATTTCTGGTGACCCATGACATCGACACCTTACGCGCAACCTGCGATCGCATCGCGGTGCTCCTCGACAAGGCGATCCGGAGCGGAACCATCGCGAGCCTGATCAAGGATCCGAACCCCTGGATCCAGGAATATTTTTCAGGGATGCGCGGGCGGGCCGCACTGGCAGAGAGCTGAAGATGGAAACAAAAGCCAATTACGTTGCCGTGGGCGTCTTCGTGCTGTCGGGCTTTTTGGGCCTGATCATTGCGGCACTGTGGCTCGCCGGAACCCAGTACAGTCAGCGCGGCGCGCATTACGAAATCTTCTTTACCGGCTCCGTCACCGGGCTGGGCAATGGTACGCCCGTGCGCTACAACGGCATCGATGTTGGGCGCGTCACGGCGCTCAAATTCGATCCCCAAAATCCCAAGCAGGTGATCGCCTTTCTGGAGGTGGTCCCGACCTTGCGCCTGCATGCCGATTCGGTGGCAACCATCGCCACCATGGGTCTGACCGGAGGGTCCTATGTCGAGATCGAGGGCGGCACCAAAAACTCTCCGATCCTCACCGCCGGCCCTGAAAATGAATATCCGGTGATCCCCTCCAAGCCCTCTACTTTGCAGGAACTGGCCAACAGCGCTCCGGGCCTGATCGCCAAGCTCAACCGCATCAGCGATGGTCTCGAAAAGGTGCTCGATCAAAAGAACCGTACGGCCCTGAGGCGGATCCTGCACAATACCGATGTGCTGTCTTCGGTACTTGCCACCAGAAGCGGGTCGCTTGCTGCTACCATCGACAATGTGCAGAGCGCCTCAAGCCGTCTCAATCAAAACCTCAAGACACTGCAGGTAACGCTCAAAAATGCGGACAAGGCCGTCTTGGCCATCCGCCAGCTGTCGCAAAACGCCAACCATATGGTCGATGGCAATACCAGCCAGGAGCTTGATGAACTGCTCGCCCAGACCCGCAGCGCCATTGCCAATCTCAACCATTTGGCCCTCAGCTTGCAGGATGAGCCCTCGAGCCTGATCTTTGGCAATCGCCGCAAGGGATATTCACCGCGATGACCAGAATCCTTCGCAATATGGCTTCCGCCTTTGCCCTTAGCCTGCTCTGCGGCTGCACCGCGCAAAGCTTCATCGATGCGCCAACGCCGCCGCAGATCTATCTGCTCAATCCCCGTTTGGGTCCCATCAATGGGTCCAAAGCGTCCTTCGCGCTCGCCGTTAGCACGCCCAGCGCGCCCTTCAGTCTGGCCTCGCGGCGGATCGCCATCCAGCGCTCGGCCAACACGCTCGATTACTATGCCCGAGCCGTGTGGCAGGATCGCACCCCGAGGCTCTTGCAGCGCCTTGTGGTGGAGGGCTTTGAAGACAGCGGCAAGATCACCGCTGTGGCACGCACGCAGAGCGGATTGCATGCAGACTATCTGTTGCAGCTCGACCTGCGCCGCTTCGAAGCCGATTACCTGAACCCCAAAGGCGCGCCCCGCGCCGAGCTAAGCCTCTCCGCACGACTGATCCGTCTCAGTGACCGCAAAGTGGTGGCAACCACACGCATCCGTACGCAGGCGCCAGCACAGCGCAACTCCATAAAGTCCGCGGTCACGGCCTTTGACCACGCCACGGCAAAGGCGATTAAGGCGCTGGTGGCGTGGACACTTGCGGCCCCTCTGCTCCCAACCCATCCACGCTGAGTACAGGATCCTGCAGGAGCCAAAGCCGTACCGTACCTTATCTGCGCTTCGGCCTTGGCGCGCCGTCCGACGGGCACCTCCACATCACCGCGACTGCCGCGGCGTCAACCCGGCACGGCTTCTCGCCCTCCAGGTTTTAGAGACGCTTTGGCCGCCGCAGCCAGTTGAACCGCCCCAGCACATGCCTAGACTGGGTCCAGAACCGCAGCTGGAGACCCGCACTCATGCGCAATCGCCTGACCGAACTTCTTGGCGTTGCCTACCCCATCGTTCAGGCGCCCATGGGCTGGATCGCACGGTCCAAGCTGGCCTCGGCAGTCTCCAATGCCGGTGGCATGGGCATCATCGAAACCTCCTCGGGTCAGCTTGACGAGGTCCGGGAAGAAATCAGGAAGATGCGCGAACTCACCGACAAGCCGTTCGGCGTCAATATCGCCCAGGCCTTCGTGCGCGATCCCGACATCGTCTCCTTTGTCATTGATCAGGGGATAAGGTTCGTCACCACCTCGGCCGGAGATCCCAAACGCTATTGTTCAGCCCTGAAGGAAGCGGGCCTGACAGTGTTTCATGTTGTACCCTCCCTCAAGGCGGCGCTGCGTGCGATCGAGGCCGGCGTCGACGGGCTGGTGGTCGAAGGCGGCGAAGGCGGTGGTTTCAAGAACCCGCGCGATGTCGCGACCATGGTGCTGCTGCCACTGGTCTGCTCGAAGACCGACAAGCCGGTCATTGCCGCCGGCGGCATGGTCGACGGCCGCAGCATGGCCGCTGCCCTGGCACTGGGCGCCGATGGTATCCAGATGGGGACACGCATGGTCTCGGCCGCGGAATCTCCGGTACACGAAAACTGGAAAAAGGCCATCGTCGCGGCCGAAGAAACCGACACCGTGTTCCTCAACCGCTTTGGTCCGGGTCCGGCTCTGCGGGCGCTGCGCACCGCCCATACGAGCGAACTGGAAAAGGATCCTGCCGAGAACATCATGGGGGAATTCCGCAACGTCCTCGAGCTTTACTTCGGTGGCGACCTCGAAGCCTCCATACCGCTCACCGGACAGGTTGCCGGGCGCATCGACACCATCAAGCCGGTGGCCGAGATCATCAGCGAAACCGTGCGCGAGTGCGAAGAGATCCTGGAGCGTCTTGGGCGCGCCTATAAACCGCACTGAGCCCAACGCGCACATCAGGAGGATGCCGTGGCCAAAGGCCTGCATCTACTGCAAGCAAGGTGCACGCCACCGCCGCCGCGCTCCTGCCTCAGTCTTTGGCGCCAAGATCAAGATGGGTGGCCAGAACGACAGCGGCTCCTGGTTCAACGGCAAATCCGTGCAGGATCCTGTCATGGTGCGAAAGTGTCTGCGCGCTATCAACCAGCACCCGCCAGGCCAACGGATCTGGCAGCAGGAAGTCAAGCCTCGTATGTGACCCATTGAAGCAAAGCGCAATGAGATCTGCGCGGTTACCTCGCCGCCCCGCCAGCCGCATCGTCAGTGCCCGGCCTTCGGGATAATGCCAGTCACCCTCGCTGAGAGAGT
Source organism: Pseudomonadota bacterium (assembly GCA_021817355.1). Next base: position 12,261 of record JAKAVI010000450.1, read on the forward strand.
AGCCCTTCTCGTCGAACCAGTCGATATTGCGAATGCCCGGTGCAATGAGATCGTTGCCATGCAGAAAGTGCGGCGAGCGCAGGACCGGATAGGCCCGGCGGATCTGACTCAGCCGGCTCACGAACTCCATCAGTGCCTGACCACGCTCGCTCCCAGCCAGCGACCAGTCGAGCCAGGAGATCTCATTGTCCTGACAATAGGCATTGTCATTGCCAACCTGGGTGCGCCCGAACTCGTCACCTGCCAGCAGCATCGGCGTTCCCAGCGATAGCAGGAGACTGACCAGAAGGGAGCGCTTGATCGTCTCGCGCCTTTCGATGATCCGCGCCTCATCACTGGGCCCTTCCTGGCCCCAATTTGCTGACAATGTGTCGCCATGTCCGCCGGGATTTTCGCCATTGGCCGCGTTGTGCCGCGCCTCATAGGACACCAGATCCTCCAGCGTCATCCCGTCATGGGCGGTGATGAAATTGACGCTCGCCCAGGGCCGGCGCGAGCCGTGACCGAAGACGTCGGCAGAGCCCGACAGCCGGCGGGCGAGTTCGGCGCGCTGGCCCCTGTCGCCGCGCCAGTAACGGCGCAGGGTGTCGCGATATTTGTCATTCCACTCCGCAAAGCCGGGCGGCATGTGACCCAGATGATAACCGCCCTGTCCCAGATCCCAGGGCTCGGCAATCAGTTTCAGACGTGACAGCAGCGGATCCTGACGCAGCGCATCAAAGAAGCCGGCACCCGGATCATAGCCGCTATCTTCGCGGCCCAGCGTCATGCCGAGGTCAAAGCGGAAGCCATCGACCTGAAAGCTGTTCGCCCAGTAGCGCAGACTGTCCATCACCATCTGGACCACGCGCGGATGAGACAGGTTGAGTGTGTTGCCGGTACCAGAATCGTTGACGTAAAAGCGCCGGTCATCGGGCAGGAGGCGATAATAGCTTCGATTATCAAGCCCGCGCCAGCTCAGGGTCGGCCCGGTTTCATCGCCCTCACAGGTATGATTGTAGACGACATCAAGGATGACCTCGAGACCGGATTTGTGCAGGCGGTGGATCGTCCTGCGCATTTCATCGGCCATTTGGCTCGCCAGATAGCGCGGCTCGACCGCAAAGAAGCCGAGCGTGTTATAGCCCCAGTAATTCGACAGCCTGCGCTCCACAAGATGGCGATCCTGCAGGATGGCATGAACCGGCATGAGCTCGAGCGTTGTCACCCCCAGCCGGCGCAAATGCGCGATGACAGACGGATGACACAGCGCGGCAAAGGTACCGCGTTCGCGTGCCGGAACCTCCTCAAGCAGCCGCGTCAGGCCACGCACATGTGCTTCGTAAATGACCGTGTCGGACCAGGGAACATGGGGGCGGCAATCCTCGTCCTGGCAGGGCCTGTCTTCCACAACCCGGGCTTTCAGCATGGCAGGCGCACTGTCCCGCCGATCGAACGACACGTCAGCACGCGCCGAGCGGATGCGGTGGCCAAAAAGTGCATCGGTCCAGCGAAAATGCCCCGCGAAGGGTTTGCA
>JAKAVI010000355.1 GCA_021817355.1 Pseudomonadota bacterium
GTTGGATGGGCGGACAGGGTGGGAAAGGCTGGTGCACACTTCAACCTGGCGCGGCGTCCCACGGTCGCGCCGCAGCCGCAGGAGGGCTGCCGCGCTTTTTGCTGCCCTGGCACCTTTGCCTGAGCCGCTCCGAGGTCTGTCAACGCCCCGCTGCCCTCCACTGGGTTTAAGCGGACTGGTCGCGTGACAGGCGCGGGTCTGTGACCATTGGCGCGGTCCACAGCCAGGCTGGTTTCGAGCCCAGCATATGCCAGTCGCAAAGCCTGTTTCACCGCCCTGTTCGCCAAGCCAGACACCTCACCGCGCCACCAGGTAACGCGGGACGCCAGATGGCCATTTCGGGCATCATCAGCCTGCTCGTGCCGGATTTCGGTCCAGAGCCCTGCATCTTACCTCGTGGCACTATGTTGTATCGTGCCGGTCGCGGCAAGCACAGCTGCGTGCGTGTAGGAAGGGGTTCTGCTTGCAAATTCCCCAACTTTCACGGCCCGGGGATCATGACTTGTCAAGCGGACGGTCAAGCCTGCTAAGCTCTCTTGGCATCAACATCGAACAGGAACACCAATGCCGCAGATCACCGCCAATGGACTTCGCTTTGAATACGAGACTTTCGGGCAGGCCACAGATCCGGCAGTTCTACTCATCATGGGCTTCTCGGCACAGATGACGATGTGGCCGGACGCCCTCTGTCAGGGGCTGGCAGGGCGCGGACATTACGTCATCCGCTTCGACAATCGCGACATCGGACTGTCGAGCCATCTGGAGGAACTGGGAAAGCCCGATTTGGCCAGTGCCATGGCGGCAGCCATGACGGGTGGCCAAGTCGCGGCGCCCTATAGTCTTGATGACATGGCCGAAGACGCGGTTCAGCTTCTCAAGGCGCTTGGCGTCGGAAGCGCCCATATCGTAGGCGCCTCGATGGGCGGCATGATTGCCCAACTCGTGGCCGTCCACCATCCCGAGGCGACTCGCAGCCTGGTCTCGATCATGTCGACGACGGGGCGACGGGATCTGCCACCGGCGCAGCCTGAGGCCATGGCCGCATTGACGACGCCCCCGGCGTCCAACGCGCGTCCGGATCGCATTCGCGCCGGCGTCAAGGTATGGAAGGTGATTGGCAGCCCTGGATTTCCCGAGCCCGATGACGTCCTCGAAGCCACCGTGGCGCGCGAAGTGGATCGCGCGCCCTATGATCCGGATGGCATCGGTCGGCAGATGCTCGCGATCCTGTCCGCACCGCCACGCAATGAACTTCTCAGTAAGGTACGGGTGCCTGCCCGGGTGATCCACGGTGCCGACGATCCCCTGATCCCCCTGGCTGCTGGTCATGACACCGCGGCCGCGATCCCCGGTGCCGAACTCGTTGTGGTACCGGGCATGGGACATGGCTTTGAAAGCGGGCTGGTGCCGGTCTATCTCGAACAGATCGGTGACTTCATTGCCGGTGTCGAACAGCGGGCTCGCTCCTGATGACCAAGATCCTCGTCGATGGCGTGCAGCTTGAATACGATGTAAGCGGCCCTGAAAACGGCGCGCCGATCCTGCTCATCATGGGCTTTGGAACCCAGATGACGGCATGGCCGGAAGAATTCCACCAGATGCTGCGGGACGGTGGACTGAGGGTCATCCGCTTTGACAATCGCGACGTCGGTCTCAGTCAGAAATGGGATGGTGTGCTGCCAGATATCAAGGCTGTGCAGGCGGCACGCAGCGCCGGAGCCAAAGTCCCGATTCCCTATACGCTGGACGATATGGCGCGTGACGCGGCCGGTCTGCTTGATGCACTTGGCATTGACAGCGCGCATATTGCTGGAGCGTCGATGGGAGGAATGATTGCCCAACTCGTCGCGCTCAATCATCCTGAGAAGGCGCGCTCGCTGATATCGATTTTCTCCACCACGGGGGATCGCTCTTTGCCCCCCTCATCGCCGGAAGCGCAGGCTGCCCTCACGAGTCGCCCACCAAACACCGACCGCGCGGCGGTTATTGCCCATGCGCTCGCGACGCGAAAAGCCTACGCCTCAACTCGCTTCGCCTATGACGAAGAGCGCATCGCCGCGAGCGTCGGAGCCGGCTATGACCGCTCCTATTATCCGGAAGGCACCTTGCGCCACTGGGCGGCCATCATCGCAGCCCCCGCGCGCAGCGAACGTCTGACGGGGCTGCGGCTTCCCAGCCTCGTGCTTCACGGCAGTGCCGATACGCTCATCCGCCCGGAGGCCGGCCGCCACACCGCCGCCTGCATCACCGGGGCTCAGTATCATGAGATCGAGGGCTGGGGGCACGACATGCCCATAGGGGTCATTGCCGAGCTCAAGGAGCTGATCCTGCCGTTTGTGCGCGAGGTCGAAGCGCGCCGGCGGGGCTAGGTGTCATAAAGGAAAACCCCGCCGGAGGCGGGGTTTGCTTCCAGCCGGAGGCAGAATTTACTTTATTTTGCCTTCCTTGAATTCCACGTGCTTGCGCAGCACGGGGTCATATTTCTTGATCGAGAACTTCTCGGTCATCGTGCGGGTGTTCTTTTTGGTCACGTAGAAAAACCCGGTGTCGCCCGAGCTGTTCAATCTGATCTTCGCCGTGGTGGGCTTCGCCATAGGGCCATCTTTCCAAAACAGGTGCCGAAGGGGGCGTAAGCTACCCACGCGCGCCCGCTTGTCAAGCCGGGCCTTTGGACCCCAGC
>JAKAVI010000153.1 GCA_021817355.1 Pseudomonadota bacterium
TGGCGATCAGTCCCGGGATGAGGAAATTGCGGCTGCGTATATCCGGGTTGAACCACATGCGCTGGTCGACACTCACCGGGGCGCTGATGCTATGGCCGTGATCAAGACCATAGTGAATGAGCCAGGTCTGCCACGCTCCTTGAACGTACCCTGAAATGATACGGGCGGTGTTGGCGTCCGTGCCATTGATGATCGCCTGGATCGGGGCGCCGGACGCAGAATAGAGCTTGCGCGCAAAGTCGCTGCGCAGAACGATGATCCCGTTGATACGCCCGGACAGCATGGCCGCAACAGCCAGGCGGCGATCCGACAGGCGATCGATCTGAAAATATTCCGAATGCGACAGTGCGGCCGCAAAATCCGAGGTCTTGGGGGAGGGAGATTCAACCACCAGGCCGAGGGGAACGTGTTTGGCGTCCAGGGAGACGCCGTAGCCGAAGAGCAGAAGGAGAATGATTGGCAGCACGAAGGCGATCGCGATGCTGCTTGGATCGCGGATAATCTGGAGGGCCTCCTTATAGACGAGCCCAAAGAGACGCAGTCCGGCAGAGCCGGATCCCTGCTCTGGCACAACGGCGAAAGAGGGATCACCTGGTCTCATGATCCTTTTCCCTGTCATAGTTCTGGATCAGTTCAATGAAGGCGTCCTCGAGTGTGGGGTTGGGCTGTTTCTCGTGGCGATGCGCATTCTTGAGTTGATCGGGGGTTCCCAGGGCAATGAGTTTGCCCTGATAAATGATGCCGAGACGATCGCAATATTCCGCTTCCTCGAGGAAGTGGGTGGTAACGAGCACCGTTACACCGTCTGCGGCCATGGCGTTGATGCGTGTCCAGAATTCGCGCCGCACCAGCGGATCGACGCCTGAGGTGGGTTCATCAAGAAACAGAACCCCGGGCTCGTGCATGATGGCGCAGGCAAGAGCAAGACGCTGCTTGTAACCCAAAGGCAGCTGGGCGCTGATAACCCCGGCAAGATTACCCAGGCCGAACTCTTCAATCGCTTCGGCAATCTTGCGGTTGCGCGCAAGGCCACCAAGGCCATAGGCACTGGCAAAGAAGGTCAGGTTTTCGGTTACGCTCATATCAGCATAGAGCGAGAACTTCTGTGCCATATAGCCGATGTGGGCGCGGGCGGCTGCGGCCGCCTTGCGCAGATCGATGCCAAGGACCAGCGCCTTGCCGTCACTGGGCGGCAGAAGACCGCAGAGCATCTTGAACGTGGTCGACTTTCCCGCGCCATTTGGTCCCAGAAGCCCAAAGATCTCACCGCGCGCGACGCTAAAGCCGATGTCATCGACGGCCCGGAACAACCCGAAGCGGCGTACGAGATGCTCAACCTCTATCACCGACCCGCTGCCGGCGTTGGTAGCGATGCCGTGGTGGTGCAACGCGCTGGGGCCGTCATCTGCTAGAAGCGAGTTTTGGGAGGCAGGCGCAGAGGGCGCCTTCAGGAGGGCTATGAAGGCATCCTCAAAGCGGGGCGCTGTCGGGTGCAAGTCATCTTCCCCAAGGCCCAGTTCCTGGGCCAGCTCCTGCTTTTGCGCCACATCGGGCTCGTGGCTGAGCAGAAGATGTACCCCGCTCCCCTTGATGAGGGCATCCATGACATAGGGATGCTGCCGCAGTCGTGGAATGATCGTACGCTTGTCCATGCCGTTGAGGGAAAAAGTGTAGGTACGTCCGGTAAGTCCCGCGCTCATGGGGCCGGGAGGTCCGGCATGCAGGAGACGTCCCTCGCTCATGAGCAGAACGTCATGGCAGCGCTCGGCTTCGTCGAGATAGGCAGTACTCCACAGCACGCTGACACCATCCTCGACAAGCGTTTCGACAATCGACCACAGTTCGCGCCGTGATACCGGATCGACGCCCACGCTTGGTTCATCAAGAACGAGCAGACGCGGTGGGTGAACGAGGGCACAGGCAAGACCCAGCTTCTGCTTCATCCCTCCGGACAGCTGTCCGGCCAGGCGGTCGCGGAAAGGACCGAGGCCTGTAAAAGCCATCAGTTGCTTGAAGCGGTCCTCGCGTGCAGCACCCTTAAGGGCACGCAGTCGCGCATAGAGGGTAAAATTCTCAAAGACGCTGAGATCTTCATAAAGACCAAAGCGCTGCGGCATGTAACCAATGGCTGCCTGGATTTTCTGGGCATCGCGGGCCGCATCGAGCCCCAGAACCTCAATGGTACCGCTGCTGGGCGCCAGGAGACCCGCGATAAGCCGGATCAGTGTCGTCTTTCCGGCTCCGTCCGGGCCGACCAGACCCGTGATCCGTCCGGTTGCGATCTGGGCCGTGATGCCATCGATCGCTGTGACGCGGCGTTGGTTGCTCCGGAACTGCTTGGTGACGCCCGCAAGCCTGACGACCGGGGTACTCAAGGTAAGCTTCCTTCCGATGGTGGCGCAGCCAGGGCTGGGCCCGCCTGATCCGCGCGTCGTTCCCCGATAGCCCCTCGGCCCAGGACAAGGCACAAACGGCCAGCCCCTCTTTGACGGTGATCCTTGCCCGTCCACCCTCTCCCTCTCGGCTGGTTCCTGCGCATGGGTGGGGTATGGCCTCGCTGCTTGCCCGACTTCTGCGTCGCGCGCAGGATGGGTAGAAAGCATGCACACCAAAAGGACCGCGTCCGCCATGATTGAAGTCAAACCAGTTGGCCGCGGCGCCGCGTTCGAATTTGACG
>JAKAVI010000391.1 GCA_021817355.1 Pseudomonadota bacterium
GTTGGTGGTCCCCCGACCGACCCCATGTACCAGCAGACCTATCTCGGTTTTGCCGCGACGCTGATCGGCCTGACCGCATTCTGCGTTGGTACTCTCATTGCCCGCTTGGTTCCCTCCCAGCCCGTCAAAGCCGGCTCCAAGCCGAAGCTTAAGGTCTACAATCGCGTCAGCTGGCGGATGATCGGCGCCGGTGCCTTCTGCTATTTCGTGCTCATTCCCCTGTCATTCAAGGTGCCCTCTCTGACCTCACTGGTTTCGCCACTGGGCACGCTGATGATCCTCGGCTTCTGGGTGAAGCTCTATGCGATTCCGCCCACTGGCGGTGGCGGACGTGTGGCCAAGATTTTTGCCATGCTGCCTGCCTTGCCGGCGTCCACGGTGGTGGCCGGCGGATTTCTCAATTACGGCACCAACTGGATGGTGTCGGTGGTGACCTTTCAGTTTACCCGTTCGCGCGCACGGTGGCTTTATTATTCCGTCGCGCCCGTGGTGCTGTTCCTCGGGCTCTCGCTCTTCGTGTCGTATATGGCCCAGCGCGCGTACATCCGCGAACTGGCCTTTGAGAACAATCCCAGCCTCATGGCGGTGGCGGATCGTTCCTCGCGGATCTTCACCGACTTCAAGTTTCTGGATTTGTCCTCGCCCGAGCAAAAGGCCGCGCTGAACGGACGCCTCAACCAGAATCTCCTGATTGCCGATGCGATCCAGCGCCACGAGGAAGGTCTGACCCGCCTGGCCTATGGCGGGACAATGCCCTTGTGGGCCCTCATTCCGCGCGTGGTCTGGCCGGGCAAGCCGTCCATCGGCGGGGGTGGCGACGTCGTCAGCAAATATACCGGAATCATTTTTGCCCAAGGCACCAGCGTCGGCGCCGGTCAGGTCCTCGAGTTCTATGTTAATTTTGGCTACGCCGGCATTGTGGCTGGCTACATGCTTTTTGGCTTTATCCTGATGCGGATTGATGGCGCAGCGATGTGCGCCCTGGCCGATGGTGATAGCCGACGGCTTCTGGCGGTGGCCATGCCTGGTCTTGCCATGATCAATCCGGGCGGCAACCTCCTCGAAATCATGGTCGCCGTTGTCGGCGCGATGGTGATGGCCAACCTCATTGGGAGGACCGGATATTTCGATCTGAAGCCAACGGCGCGTGAACTTGCGGCGCAGCGCACGGTACCGGTATTCTGGGCGAACCGGGGTCCCGATACATCGGGCCCGGTGGGCATCTGAATCCGGGCATGGGCGAGCGCGACGCGAGAGCTGTGCGGGTTCTCGAAACCATCGCCGGTCTTTCGCCCCGATATGGCGGGCCCTCCTACAGCGTCCCCCGCTTGAGCGCGGCACTGGCTGCGGCGGGGCTCGAGGTCAGCCTGCTTGCTGTGGCCGAGGCGGGTGCAGCCGCCGCGCAAAACAGGCAGCAGGGTTATTCCGACATCCGCAGCAAATGGGATTTTGCTGGTGTTCCGGGATTGAGGGCGCTGCGCTGGTCGTCAGGGTTTCGCAGCAGCGTCCAGCAACTGGCCCGCGCCCATGACGTCCTTCATGATCATGGCCTATGGCTCATGCCCAATCTGTGGGCGGCCCGGGCGGCAAGTGCAGCTAAAATTCCCTTGGTCGTGTCACCGCGTGGCATGCTGAGTAAGGCAGCGTTGCGCTTTTCTGCGACCAAGAAGCGGCTCATGTGGTACGGCGCGCAAGGCAGTCTCCTCAGACAGGCGGCATGTCTGCATGCCACGAGCACAGCCGAATATGAGGAAATCCGGCATCTCGGCCTCAGCAACCCGGTGGCCATCATCGCCAACGGTATCGATCAGCCCCGGGAGCTGGCAGAGCATGACGGGAGCAAGGAACACTATGTTCTTTCTCTTGGCCGTCTCCACCCCAAAAAGGGGCTGGACCGGCTTATCCGGGCCTGGGCCAGCATCGAGGCCAGCTCAGGCGGGTGGCGCCTGCGCGTGGTGGGACCCAGTGAGCGGGGCTATGGCGAGGAACTTGCAGCGCTGGCGGCAAATCTTGGCTGCAGCAAGGTCAGCATCGAAGGCGAAGTCAGCGGAGCGGACAAATGGCAGACTTATCGTGAGGCCAGCCTTTTCGTCCTGCCGACCCGTAACGAGAATTTCGGTCTCAGTGTTGCCGAAGCACTGAGCTGCGGGGTGCCCGCCATCGCCACCCGCAATGCGCCCTGGCAGGGACTGCTCAGTGAAGGCTGCGGCTGGTGGATCGATGATGATTGGCAGCAACTCGCACAGACACTGACCGCGGCGATGGCGCTCTCCGACAGCGAGCGCCGTACGATGGGCCGGCGCGGCAGAGAGTGGATGGCGCATGCCTTCGCCTGGCCTGCCATCGCGCAGAAGATGGCGGAGGTCTATGGCTGGCTCGCGCACGCTCAGGAGCGGCCTGACTGCGTACGCATCGACTAAGAGGGGGAGAGCTGGGGGCTTTGTCATGACGCTGAATTCTTCATCCACAGCGGGGCCACCCAGTGCGGGGCTGAGGGACAACGTGACGGTGATGATCCTCACCTTCAATGAAGCGCCAAATCTGGCGCGGACGCTGTCCCAATTGACCTGGGCCAAGCGCATCGTGCTGATCGATAGTGGAAGTGACGATGATACGCTGAAGATTGCGGCGGGATTCCAGCAGGTCGAGGTCTTCCAGCGTCCATTCGACACTTT
>JAKAVI010000292.1 GCA_021817355.1 Pseudomonadota bacterium
GCGGTGAATTTGAAGCGCTTTTTGGCGCTCGACTTGGTCTTCAGCTTGGACATTTTGCGTTCCTCGGGGCGTTGGCCCGGTTGCGTTCTGGGCCGCCACGGCATGTCCGTGCGCCGGACGACCCGAAAGGGCGCTGCTTATAAGCAAATGGTGGCAATTTGCAAGCCTCGGCCGCCCCTGCGGGCCCATCCTAACGGGTGGCGAGGAGGGCCGGGCCTTCCGCCCCCAAGGGGCCCGGGCCCATCCTTGCCCGGTCGGCCAGCGCGCGGGTATGGGGGGCTCCCCGGTTCTTGTGAAAAGCCGGGTTCATCAATACGTTAACACGGCAATCTCGGTGCAAGGGGGGACGCATGTTTGAAGAATTCAAGAAATTTGCCATGCGTGGCAGCGTGATCGATCTGGCCGTGGGCGTCATTATCGGCGCGTCGTTCACCGGAATCGTCACCACGCTCGTCAAGGATATCCTTAATCCCCTTATCGGGCTTTTTACCGGTGGGGCGGATTTCACCAATTACTTTCTGGTGCTGCGGGGCGGCGGTCCCTATCCGACGCTGGCTGCAGCGCAGAAGGCGGGTGCGGTCATCCTCGGCTATGGTGCCTTTGCCACCTCGGTGATCAATTTCTTCATCGTCGCGCTGACGCTTTTCCTCATTGTCCGTCAGATCAACCGGCTGAAGGCTCCTGCTCCGGCGGCGCCGCCGCCGCCCAGTGAGGAGATCCTGCTGCTGCGCGAAATCCGTGATCTTCTGCAGAGACAGGCCTGAATGCGCTGGCGCCCGCTTTTAGCTTTCCTCGTGTTTTGTGCCCCTATGGTGGCGCAGGCGTCTGATACGCCTAAAGGCATCGCCGAGGGGTTCTATCACGCCGTCATCTCGCTGAACGAAGGCGGGATTCCGGACAGCGCCGGACGCGCGCGCCTTGAACCATTTATTTCTCCCTCACTGGCCCATGCGCTCGCCAGTGCGAACGCGGCGGAACTGGCCTATGCGCACAATGCGCGCCACGCGGTTCCGCCATTGCTGGAGGGCAATATCTTCGTGTCGCTGTTCGATGGCGTGAGTACCGCCAGCGTCGGTCAGTGTGTGCGCAGGAAGGCGCACGCCGCATGTCCGGCCGCGCTCAGCTATCTGAGCCCAACGGGGAAGAGGTATCACTGGCAGGACAAGGTGCTGCTGACCCGCACCGCAGATGGCTGGCGGGTGGACAATGTCGTCTACGGCGGAGGTGTTCCATACGCCAATCAGGGTACGCTGAAGTCCAATCTCGCCTTTGCGCTGGCCAATGCCCGCGGCGGCTGACGCGATGGCCTGGTGGCGGATAGGGCTGAGCCTGCTGGCCGGGCTGCTGCTCGTTGCGGCGCCGGCTCAGGCCCAGCTATCAGGGCTTTCTCCGCTCGAGCTTGATCTTGGTCAGGACTGGACCGCCCATCTGGGTGGGGATGTCAATCTCACCGGGTTTTCCGCAGCCCAGAGCCAGGCGCCGTGGCGCAGTCAGCCAACCGCGTCCATATTTGCCGACGCCAGGATCGACAAGCTCTTCGCCAATGAATGGCGCGTGGGCGTGGCCACGAAACTCAATCTCTATCATGACCGGTATTCCGGAGATAATTACGGCAACCGCTTCTTTGCCAAGGCCTATGGCTTTGTCCGAACGCCCTATGGTGAGCTTGAGGTCGGGCGGCAGGATGGTGCCGCCTACACGATGGCCATCACCGGACCTTTGATTGCTCCGCAAGTCGCGCTCGATGACGCCAATATCAGCTTCTTTGTCGCTCCGGGCACCCTCACCAATCTGAGCCGTGTCTTCGCGCTGCGCAGCGCCGTTTTCTCTACCTCTAATGGCAGTAAGCTGAGCTACTTCTCGCCCCGTCTTCTCGGTCTGCAGCTGGGGGTCTCGTTTACCCCATCCCTGGCGCGCGGACCGGTGTCGGTTCTGGGGGCCGTGCCCGCCGGCAGTGGACGCCAGAGCGATCTGGTAGATGCTGCGCTCAATTATACCGGCTATTTCGGACGTACCTCGCTTGGTCTTTATGCCGGTGTCGTGCACGGCCAGCTGGCGCATGCGCTGCCCGGTCATAGCGATCTTGTTGATTGGGGCATTGGTGGCGAGCTTGATTATGCCTTCAGCGATAGCCTGACTGGGGCCTTAGGCGGCGCCTACCGGCAAAGCAACACCTATGCCTTTGATCCCTTTGCGGCGGCTAAAACTGGCCAAAGTGATATTCTGCATGGTAGCGCCACCTTGGTCTTTAAGTCCTACAAATTTGGCGTCGAATATTCGGACGGTACGGCAGGGGCAGCGCTCGGCTTGCCGCATCTGCATCTTGCCGGCTATGAGCTCAGCACCGCCTATGTCGTCAACCGCAACCTGCAATTGACGCTGGGCTTTCAGCATGAGCGTTTCGCGTCCACCGGTGCGCTTCTCAGCGCTGGCACGAGCAGCCAGGGGCTCAATGCCGTGTTCCTGTTTGCCCGGCTGCATGTTTAGGCAGAAAGCGCACCGATCGCAGCAATGCCGGCCAGTTGAAGACCGGCAATCCGCCGACAGTTCTGTCCATTGATGCCGCCCAGGGCATAGACCGGCAATTGCGCAGCGCGGCTGAAGGCTGCGAGCCGAAAAGGACCCAGATGGGTGCCACCGGGATGGCTCTGGCTGGCAAAGACGGATGAG
>JAKAVI010000333.1 GCA_021817355.1 Pseudomonadota bacterium
GCCAAAACGATCCGATAGCCAGCCTCCCAGTAACAAAGCCGGGATGGCGGCCACCGCATTGGCACACGAAGCAAGAAATCCAGCGCGTGCCGAAAGGCCAAGCGCATGCTGGGCAAAAGTGACGATGTACATCTGCACATAGCTGCCGATCGTGCCCATACCAAGAATAATGAGACCAAGGGTCATTACGCCCCAGTGTCCCCGGGCGAGGCTTGCGCGCGTAGCTGTGGACTCGGGCACGGAGCCCCGCACATGCAGGGTCTCAGGCAAACGTCGGCGCAGCGACCAGCCCAGCGGCACAACCAGGCCACCGAGCGCGAAGGCGATGCGCCAGCCATAGGCAGTCAACGCATCAGCAGACAGCACTGCGGACAGCACCGCACCAACCACGCTGCCAGCGAGGACCGCAGCCATCTGGCTTGCGCCCTGAAAGGAAACAATGAAGCCACGCGTCGAGGGTGGAGCCGCTTCTACCAGAAATGCGGTGTTGGAGCCGATTTCTCCGCCAAGGGAAAATCCCTGCAGCATCCGCGCTACAACGAAGAGTATCGGCGCGGCCAGCCCTATGCTGCGGTAGGTCGGTATGAGGGCCATGGCAAAAATCGACAGCCCGATCAGCACAAAGCTGAGCAGCATCGCCGGTTTGCGTCCGACCTTGTCGGCATACTGGCCGATCACAAGGGCCCCTAGGGGCCGGGTCGCAAAGCCTGCACCAAACGTCGCAAGCGAGGCCATCAGACTTCCGTACCCGCTCTCACTTGGGAAGAAGCAGTGACCAATCTGGATGGCGAAAAACGAATACGTCAGAAAATCGTAGAATTCGAGTGCATTGCCGAGCGTAACGGCTGCGATATGCCGGCGCGTCGCCGAGGTGGAGTGTTCGCAGCTCATCGTGGTCCCGGGTTTGCGTTTGGCTTATGACGGCAAAAGCATGAGCAGGAAGTCAGGCGGGTGCAACCGCCATTGTACGCCCCCGTCCAGCCGCCAGGAGAGCCTGTGACCTGCCGACCCGGAGGCGAGCTATGTCCTCAGGAACAGGCTCTGATGGGTGTGACCGGCCCCCGGCCCTGGCACCGCCCCCTCCCGCCCTGCCCGGCCCACACCGGAGATCGCCGCCAAGGCCGGGACGGGCTCGGCGCGGCTTATGACGGAACCGAAAGACAAAGCCGGATTGCTCCCGTCGCCGGGCTGGCTATGATGCGGCCATTATCGGGGATATGTGGATGTTTGGTCTCATGCAGGACTGGCCGTTGCTGGTCCACAAAATCATTGATCATGCTGCGCTCTACCATGCTCGGCGGGAAATCGTGACCCGCTCCATGGAAGGGCCGATCGTACGTACGACTTATGGCGAACTCGCCTTGCGCGCCCGTAAAGTGTCACAGGCGCTGGATCGGCTCGGCATCAAGGAGGGCGAACGGGTTGCCACCTTGGCCTGGAACACAGCCCGTCATCTGGAAACCTGGTACGGCATAACCGGGATAGGAGCAGTCTATCACACCATCAATCCACGCCTGTTTCCTGAGCAGATCGCCTGGATTGCCAACCATGCGGAAGACCGCGTTCTGTTCTTTGACTCCAGTTTCGCAGCCCTCGTCGAACAGATTGCCCCCCAGCTGCCGGCGATCAAGCTCTTTGTAGCTTTGACCGATCGCGCCCATCTGCCTCAGATCTCCGTGTCCAACCTCCTCGCCTACGAAGACTTCATAGCCGGGGGTGACGGCGATTTTGCCTGGCGTGAGCTCGACGAACGGGCAGCTTGTGGGTTGTGCTACACCTCCGGAACAACCGGAAATCCCAAGGGTGTCTTATATAGTCACCGCTCCAACGTGCTACTGAGCCTGATGGCCGGCGGGAGCGACGCACTCGGTGTCAGCGGCCGCGACACGGTGCTGCCGATCGTCCCAATGTTTCATGCCAATGCCTGGGGCCTTGCCTTCCTCGCGCCGATGGTGGGCGCCAACCTCGTCATGCCCGGCGCCAAGCTGGACGGCAATTCGATCTGCGAGCTGGTCGAGAGCGAGCGGGTAACCATGACCGCCGCCGTCCCCACGGTCTGGCTTGGGCTGCTGCAGTTTCTGGAGGCCACCGGAAGGAAACTGCCGCATCTGAAGCGGGTCGTGATCGGGGGCTCGGCCGCTCCACGATCGATGATCGAAACCTTCGAGACCAAATATGGCGTAGAAGTCGTTCATGCCTGGGGCATGACCGAGATGAGTCCTTTGGGCACCTTGGGCACGCTCAAACCCGGTCTCGAGGAACTGCCCTATCCCCGCCAGCTGGACTACAAGGTCAAGCAGGGACGGCCTTTGTTCGGGGTTGAGCTCAAGCTTGTGGGCGACAACGGGCAGGAGCAGCCCCGCGACGGCAAGACCTTCGGCCGGCTCAAGGTGCGCGGTCCTGCCATTGCCAAGGGATATTTTCGCGGTGAGGGAGCCAGCTCCTTCGACGAGGACGGCTGGTTTGATACCGGGGATGTGGCCACGCTTGATGAAGACGGCTACATGACGGTCACTGACCGTGCTAAGGACGTCATCAAGTCTGGCGGAGAATGGATTTCCTCCATTGAAATCGAAAATCTTGCCGTGAGCCATCCTGCTGTCGCTGAAGCCGCAGTGATCGGCGTGCATCATCCCAAATGGGACGAACGCCCGCTGCTTATCGCCGTACTGAAGCCGGGCAAGGCGGCAACGCGCGAAGACATTTTAAGTCATCTTTCCGGCAAAATCGCCAAATGGTGGATGCCCGACGACGTCGTGTTTGTAGACAGCATCGCCCATACCGCAACCGGCAAGATCCAGAAGCTGGAACTGCGCAAGGCCTTCGCCAACTATCGCCTGCCAGGTGTTGCCTGAGGTCGGGAGAGCAGCTATGCGCATCATACCGGCATTAGGCAAACTGGCCTTCACGGGGTTCGTACTGTCCGCAATACTCGGACTGACAGCGGGCTTTGGTACCCGTTTGGGCTTTTGGACTTACCATGTCGGGTTGGATGTACTGCTGCCATGGTGTGTCTATATCGCCATCGCCGCCCTTGCTCTCGGCCTTGTCTGGGGATTGCTGGCCTGGTTCGGCAAGGATGATGGCACAACGGCCTATGGCCTTATTGGCATATTTGGCGCAGCTCTGGTGCTGGCGTTGCCGATCTACGATTACTATACCATCGAGAACTCGCCGCCGATCCACGACATCACCACAGACATCGCCAACCCCCCGCATTTTCGCGCCCTGCTGGCACTGCGCAAAGGCGCGCCCAACAGCGCCCGATATGATGGCAATACACCGGTCACCTGGCATGGCAAGACCAGGACGGTGGCGCAGTGGCAGCGCAAATACTATACTGACATTTATACACTGCGTTTGCTCATGAGCCCGGCGCAGTTATATGCGCGCGCGCTCAAGGCTGCGCGCCAGATGGGATGGGAAATAGTGGCCCAAAGCCCCGAAGAGGGCCGCATTGAGGCGACTGATACGAGCTTCCTATTTGGCCTCGTCGACGATATTGTAATCAGGGTGCGTCCGTCGGGCGCCGGTGCCAAGGTCGACATACGATCGGAAAGCCGCGTCGGACGCAATGATGGAGGGCGTAATGCCGATGCCATTCGCAGCTTTATCCGTATCGTCAAGCATAACTGAAGCTTGTGCTGCGCAATGCTCGTGGTTGTCCGGGTAAATCCGCAATGGCCAGACCTCCAGCTTCGCCGAAGCGTGCACCTCTGGGCCTCGCCGGCTGGTTTGCCATCATTGTGCTGTTCGGATTTCTGGGCTGGGCAACCTGGATTTTCCTGCGTACATGGACATCACTGAGTGGCGTAACCATAAGCCCGCTCGGCTGGTTATTCATGTGCCTCGGGATTGTCGTCACGCTGGCAGTTGGCGGTGGCCTGATGGCTTTGCTGTTTTATTCCAGCCGACATAATTACGACCGCTGAGCGACCCTGCCCGCTTGATCGGTGTATCGGTCTGCGCATCTCAGCTCAAACCGCGGGCCACAAAATAGGGATTTTCAAAATTGGGCTTGCCATAGACTAGCGGGGTACCATCGAGCAGCGTCACCGTACCGCCAGCGGCCGCCAGCACGGCATGACCTGCCGCCGTGTCCCACTCCATGGTCCTGCCGTGACGCGGATAGATATCAGCGACACCGGCTGCGACGAGACAGAATTTGAGACTTGATCCGGCCGCGATAAAATCTTTGATCCGGTAATGGGCGAGATATTCGTCGGTTTTGCTGTCGCGATGCGATCGACTGGCGACGGCGATCATGCCATCTGAGGGCGCCGTTCGCGCCCTGATCTTCGTGGCCGAGGTCAGGTCCGGTATGGTTTCGGATTGCACGCTCAGACTTACGGCACCGTTTACACCATCGCCAATCCACATCCGTCCCTGAGCCGGCGCGTAAACGACACCACGTACCGGCTCCCGATTGCTGATCTCCGCGATATTGACGGTGAATTCGCCGTTGTGATTGATGAACTCTTTCGTGCCGTCGAGCGGGTCGACCAGGAAGAAGTGGCTGCCGGCCGTGACGCGGTGGCCAGCAGCAACCTCCTCTTCGGCAATAACGGGAATTTCCGGCCAGTGCGCACGCAGTCGCGACAGGATAAGAACTTCTGCCTCTTCGTCCGCAATGGTCACCGGCGAACTATCCGGTTTGCGGCGGGTCTCTAAAGTCCCGCCATAATGGCCAAGGATTACGGTTCCGGCGTCCCAGGCAATTTCGGCAAGCGCGTGGGCTTGGTTGCTTAGCATATGCGATCATCCTTAATGCGCCCTGGGGCGAGGGACCCGCGCGCGCGCGTAACGGGCGGAAAGCAAGGCGAAGAGGGCGCGCACTCCGTTAAGATCGGGACCAACCTTTCGTCCGGGCCGCGGCCGGTCATTCCAGGCCGGGATGTCCAGATGCATCCAGCGCGAGGTTTTCGTCACGAAGCGGTTGAGAAACAAGGCCGCGGTAATCGCACCGGCCAGCGTATAGGCTGGTGCGTTGTTGAGATCGGCAATGGCACTGTCGAGTGTATTCTCGTAACCTCGCCACAAAGGCAGGCGCCACAGGGGATCGGCCACGTCGCGTCCATATTGCTCCAGCGCTTTGGCCAACGCTTCGTCATCGGTAAAAAAGGGCGGCAACTCCATTCCGGTCGCCGCGCGTGCCGCTCCGGTGAGCGTCGCAATATCGATGAGCAGATCGGGCGCTTCTTCATCGGCCAGACTTAGGGCATCCGCCAGCACGAGACGACCTTCTGCATCGGTATTGCCAATTTCGACGGTCAGCCCCTTGCGGCTGCGTAGGACATCCCCGGGGCGATAGGCGGTGCCGGAGACGGCGTTTTCGACCGCAGGGACAAGTATGCGCAGCCGCACGTCCAGTCTCGCGCCCATGATCATGTGGCCAAGGGCGAGGACTGCCGCAGCTCCGCCCATGTCCTTCTTCATCGTCAACATGCCCGCGGCGGATTTGAGATCAAGGCCTCCGCTGTCAAAGCAGACCCCCTTGCCAACGAGGGTGAGCTTGGGCGCCCCGCGGTTTCCCCAGGTCAGGTCGATGAGGCAGGGCGGGTGCGCCGATCCGCCTCCCACCGCCTGGATCATCGGATAGCCCTCGGCAAGGGCCGCGCCCGTGATGACGCGGCAACTGGCGCGATGACGCATCGCCAGACTGCGGGCCGCAGCTGCGAGGTCCTGAGGCCCCATGTCATTGGCCGGGGTTGCCACGAGATCGCGGCCCCAAAACAGTCCGGCTGCAACACGGCTGACAGCCTCCCCATCGCACCCCTGCGGCAGCACGAGCTTCGGTGCAGAGCGCAGCGGCGACGAGCGGTAGCGGGTATAACCATAGGTACCGAGCAGCCAGCCGAGGACGACCAAATCCGCCTCCTTCGGCGCAAACGCCAAGCGGTAGGTTCCAGCCGGCAGTTTCTCGGCGGCGGTGGCAAAAGCCAGGGGATCCTCATTCGTGCCCAAACCGAACAGGACAGCGGACACCCGACGGTCAGCACCGGGGACCGGCAGTATTTCTCCCGTTCTGCCCTGAAAACCCGCGCTCTGAGCCCATCGTTCGATGTCACGGCCCAGCCCACGAAGCACCGCATCGTGCTTTGCTGCGGGGACCCCATAGAGCGGCATCGCTGATTTTGCGCTTTTGACAAGGCAGCTGTGCATGGAGACCCTTTGCGTTTTGCCGGCGCCCGACCTTAAGTAGCACCCACGTCGACCGCAAATGAAAGCGTACCATGACCTTTCGCTACACACTTGTCGTGGGCAGCAAGCAGCTCTCGAGCTGGAGCCTGCGCCCCTATCTGGCAATGCGGGCAACTGGCGCCCCATTTCAGGAAGTCGTCATCGCGCTCAACCGCGCGCAAACCCACAGTGACATCCTGCGCCACTCCCCCTCCGGGAAGGTCCCAGCACTCAAGATCGAGGAGGGCGGCGAGGTTGTGACTGTGTTTGACAGTCTGGCGATCTGCGAAACCCTGGCTGAGCGGCACCAAGAGGCTGGTTTGTGGCCCGATGCACCGTTCGTTCGGGCCCGCGCACGCGCCTACGCCTGTGAAATGCATGCCGGCTTTGCCGCATTGCGCAAGGCGCTGCCGATGCAGATTGCGAGCCGCTTGCCAACGCCGGAGCTTGGCGACGAGGTCAAGCAGGACATCGCTCGCGTCACCGCGGCCTGGGAGGAGGCGCTGCAGAGTCACGACAAGGATGGTGGCTTCCTGTTTGGGCGGTTCTCGATCGCCGATTGCATGTATGCGCCGGTGGTCGGCCGCTTTGTCACCTACGGGATCAGTTTACCTCCCCGTCTTGCCCGCTATAGCGAACAGATCATGGCACTGCCTTCCATGCAGGAGTGGATCGCGGCCGCAGGCAAGGACCTTGGCGGCTGAGCGGAGCCAGACGGCTTGCAGCCCCTTATGCGGGGGAGGGCCGTTGCGATAAGGCAGCTTTTCGCGCCAGACTTAAGTTTTTGTTGAGGCATCAAGGTCATAGTGGAGGGCAGAAGATCGCGTCCCAGGTCCCTCAATGCGTCGGCATCTGCTTCGCCTTGCCGTTTTTGGCGCAGCCGCCCTGGCGGTAAGTGGCTGCGCGGGCAGCCCCGCGACATCGCAGTCTGTCAAGCCTTCGGCGCTGGCGCACACATCCCCGGAAAAGGATGGTGCGGGCGCATATCCACAAAACCTCTCGGGGGAAATTAGTCGCGCACGGCAGCTGCGCAGGCGTGGCGACTATAAAGGTGCCCTGCGCGCGTTGGCGCAATTGATGCTTCTATCGCCGGATAATCCACAAGTTGTCGGAGAATATGGCAAGGACCTCGTAGAGCTCGGCCGCGCCAAGGAGGCGCTTGCCTTCCTTGACCGCGCCATTGAGCTGCAGCCGCATAGTTGGTCGGTCCTGTCTGCTCGCGGCGTCGCGCAGGATCAGCTCCATGATACCAAAGCGGCGGCCCAGTCCTATCGCGCGGCTTTGGCTATCAGCCCTGATCAGCCCAGCGTTCTCAATAATTATGCGCTTAATCAGATGATGCAGGGCCACAAGGATCAGGCCAAGACGCTGTTCGAGGCTGCGCTCGCCCACGGCGGCAGAGATCCGCGCATTGCCCAGAACCTGGCGCAGCTGACACACCCTGCCGTGACCACGGCCAAGGCTGTAGAAGACACCACAAAGGCCGCTCCATCCCCAGCGCGCCCGGCCGCCGGACCAGCTCCGGGCCCTGAAGCCACACCACCAACTGCCATCCCGCACACCAAAACCGCGATGGTGGTGGAAAAGCTCCCTTCTCCCGCGGCGGGCAGTAAACCCATTCACGCCGCGTCCACCGCACGGCAGACAGCAAAAGGCACTAGCTCGAAGTCGCAGGCCGCGCCCCCTGCCGCAGCCGCAACGCCCTATACGATCCCGGCCCTGCGCACGTCGGAAGACAATTATTGAACCGCGGTTCACTCAAGCCGTCAGGGCGCCGGCCTGCCGCAGCCGTCGCGGAATGGCTTCGGCAAGAATTTCGATCAGGGTGCGAAGGCGTCTGGAGGGCGGCCGATCCGGCAACCAGACTGCACTGATCGGTCCATTTTCCAGGCTGACCCCAGGCAAAAGGCGCACCAGTTCTCCGCGGGCCAGCGCCTCGGCGACACAAAACAGCGGCAGGCGGGACACGCCAAGTCCGGCCCGCGCGGCCTCCAGCATCACATCGGTGCTGTTTACCGTGAGCCGCGGTTCGACGGTGATGCTGCGCGCTAGACCCGCTTCTTCATCGAAGCGCCATTGATGGGGCATCGGCGCATTACCATAGGCAAGAACCTTATGCTGACCCAGGTCCTCGATCGTTTGAGGCGCCCCGGTGCGCGCCACATAATCGGGACTTGCCACCAGTACCATTGTGGCTGCGCAGATCTTGCGCGCGATCAGGGCTGAATCCGAGAGCCGCCCAATGCGGATTGCCAGATCGTAGCCGCCGCCACGGATATCGACACGCCGATCGTCACAGTCGAGAGTGAGCAGCACACCCGGGTGATCGACAGCAAAACGGACAAACAGGTCGCTGAGATAGAGGCGGGTGAAGGTCAAGGGTGCGGCAATCCGCAGAGGGCCGCGCAGCGGCCCCTTATCTGCGGCGCTTTCCTCCAGCGCTGCATCGAGTTCGGCGACGATGCGCTTGGCCCGCAGGTAGAAGGCCTCGCCGACATCGGTTGGCTGGCTGGCACGCGAGGATCGACGGATGAGCTCGGCACCTGCGATTGTTTCCAGCTCCGCCAGACGCTTGGACACGACCGATTTGGCAATACCAAGTCGTCTTGCAGCCGCGCTGACGCCCCCACCCTCGACGATGGCGATAAAGGTGGTTATGGCATCGAGGCTGGGTTTCATCGTTCGGCGAATTCGAACACGAAAGTTCCAATCGGACGCCTAGCACGAATAGCGCAGAGACGCCATCTTCACGACAGTTTCCACCCCAGGAGGTCGCGTATGACCAAAGTCCTAATTCTCTATCATTCGAGCTATGGCCACATCGAGCGCATGGCCAAAGCTGTCGCCGAAGGCGTCACCGAGGCTGGTGCAGAGGTCGCCATTCGTCGGGTTCAAGAGCTGATGACCGAGGAACACGCCCGCCAGGCGGGCATGAAATGGCAGCAGGACGCCCAGTTCGCCCGCGTCGATGAGCTGACAGATTATGATGCCATCATTATCGGCACGCCAACTCGCTTCGGCAACATGGCGGCGCAAATGCGCAATTTCTGGGACATGACCGGCCCCTTGTGGGCGAAGGGAACCCTTATCGGAAAAGTAGGCTCGGTCTTTACTTCTTCGGCGACCGGAGGCGGCAATGAGGCGACCATCCTGACAGTCATCCCCACCCTGCTTCACCATGGCATGATCTATGTCGGAGTGCCTTACAGCGTCGGCGAATTGCTCGACATTTCGGAGGTGCGCGGCGGTTCTCCTTACGGGGCAGCCACTATGGCCGGGGGTGATGGTTCGCGCCAGCCGAGTGCCAAGGAGCTGGCAATCGCCAAGGCCCAGGGCAAGCGCGTCGCCGAGGTGGCGGCGAAACTGAAGCGCTAGACCCGAACCGGACCGTCTCACCCAAGGGGCTGCTCCCGCTGCCTTCCAACGCGCCCGTCCGTAGCCTCGCGGGCGGGCGCGGAAAAGACAGCGGGACACGTCCTCAGTGCATGAGGTGCATGACCCGCATGGCCGCCGGACCAAGGATGACAATGAAGAGGCTCGGTAGGAAAAAGACAATCATCGGCACGGTCAGTTTTGCCGGCAAGGCAGCTGCTTTGCGCTCCGCTTCCTGCATCCGCATCTCGCGGTTTTCCTGCGCCGTCACCCGCAGCGCCTGACCCAGCGGCGTCCCGTATCTTTCACCCGGGTTGAGTGCCGCGGCCACAGCCTTCACTCCGGAATGCCCACAACGCTTGCCGAGATTTTCAAACGCCTGCCGGCGTTCGGGCAAATAGGACAGCTCAGCAGTGGTGAGTGCAAATTCCTCGGCCAACTCCGCTGACTGAGTTCCGATCTCGGTCGCAACCCGCGAGAACGCAGCCTCAATTGACATGCCAGATTCGACACAGATCAGCAGCAGATCCAGAGCATCCGGAAAGGCTCGCATGATCGATTCCTGTCGACGTTGGATCTTGTTGGTGACGAAGAGATCCGGAAGATAGTAACCACATCCCGCCGCCAGAAACGACGCGACCAGCTTTTCGCTCTCAGACCACGACAGATGCAGCACAACGAAGAGATAGAAAAGCGACGCCACAAACACGATGAGCGGCATCACAAACCGGAAGAACATGAAAGCAATGAGCGGCGCCTGGCCACGATAGCCCGCACGAATCAGTTTGTCCCTCGTACTGTGGGTTTCCATGATCCGTGACAGCTTAAGGCGGTCGACCGTACTCTTCATGAAGCTGACAGGTTCACTTCTAAGGCCACGCCTGCCCTTTCTCAACGCCGCGTGATGGCGTGCCCGTAATTCATCGCGCCGTTCGGCCACGGACTTCATGCGTGCGGCGAGCGCATTGCGTTCCATGAGCGGAATGCCGATCGTCACAATAGTAGCGAATGCAAGTATAGCGGTCATCACCGTGACCACGAACTGCAGATTGAACATCAAGGCGATGAGATGATGCAGGTCCAAGGCTTACCTCTCAATGCTTGAAGCTGATCATGCGTTGCATGACAAATATGCCGCAGCTCATCCACAACACACACGCCGCCAGCATCAGATTGCCTGCGCGGGTTGTGAACAGCGGCAGAATGTAATTTGGCGATGACATGTACACCATCAGCGCCACGCTTGGAGGCAGGGAGCCAATTATCATGGCCGAGGCCTTGGCCTCCGAACTCATTGCCCGGATCTTCCCTTGCAGACGCTTACGATCGCGCAGCACCGCTGAGAGATTACTGAGCGCTTCGGAAAGATTGCCCCCGGTGCGCGATTGGATGGTCATCACGATGCCAAAGAAATTCACTTCCGCTGTCGGCATGCGCTCATACATACGCCGTACACCCTGATCGAGGGTAACCCCCACCTTGAGGCTTTCAACCAGCTGATCAAACTCTCCTGACACCGGCTGCGGCATCTCCCGGGCAACTATTTTCAGGGCCTCATTAGTAGGCAGGCCCGACTTAACACTGCGCACGATGACGTCGATTGCATTGGCAAATTCAGCCGTAAAGGCCTTTTGGCGTCGCGCCTTCAGGAACAGTAGCAGCCACCGCGGCAATCCGACGCCGGCCGCAAATGCGCCAAGCACCGTCGCAATCAGTGAGAGGTGAAAGAACTCGCAGGCAGCTGCCGCAATCAGTCCACAAAAGCCCGATGCAACATAAAATGTACGTGGATCCATCTTGAGCCCGGCCTGCTCAATGCGCTTGCGCATGCTGAGCCGGATCTTGTTCGCCTTCTGCTGCTTTTCCAGATCCTTAAGCAATGCCGACACGCTCTTACGCCGCTGCTGGTTTTCACCTGCCACCCGGACCGCCGTCGCACTCGAGGCCGCGGCCACCCGCGAAAGCGCCGTAACACGCTTCTGCGTACGGACGCTGGTCGGGTCCATGACCGCATACGCCACCCCACCCAACGACACAAACATGAGAACGAATAGTCCAACCGTCATCATCACCACGTCACCTCATGCCGCCAGCTGATTGCAATTCGTCGAGCGCTTCCGCGAGATCCACCTCAAGCCCGTAATAGCGGGCGCGCTCCCAAAACGCCGGACGTACAATACCGGTCCCCACATGGTTTCCCTTGATACGCCCTGCTTCGTCATCCCCGATAATTTCGTAGGTGAGGAGGTCCTGGGTAATGATCACATCTCCCTCCATACCGATAACTTCGGTGACGTGTGTGATCCGCCGGGAACCGTCACGCAGACGTTCGGCCTGAATGATGACATCAATGGAGGCCACGATCATTTCGCGAATGGTCCGTGTCGGAAGCTGAAACCCACCCATCGTGATCATCGACTCGAGGCGTGACAATGCTTCGCGGGGCGAATTGGCATGCAGAGTGCCCATCGAACCGTCATGACCCGTATTCATTGCCTGCAAAAGGTCAAATGCTTCCGGACCACGTACTTCACCAACAATAATCCGCTCCGGACGCATGCGCAGACAGTTGCGCACCAGGTCGCGCATCGTAATCTGCCCTTGCCCCTCGAGATTTGGCGGTCGCGTCTCAAGACGTACGACATGTGGTTGCTGCAACTGCAGTTCAGCCGCGTCCTCACAGGTAACGACACGCTCATCCTGTTCGATAAATCCGGTCAGGCAATTGAGCAGAGTTGTCTTTCCTGACCCGGTGCCACCGGAGATCAGCACATTGCAGCGCGAGTGCCCAATAATTTTCAGGACATTGGCCCCCGCAGCGCTGATGGATCCGAACCGGACAAGATCCGCGAGCTTCAGCTTGTCCTTCTTGAACTTGCGTATTGTCAACGTCGGTCCGTCGAGAGACAATGGAGGAGCGATGACATTTACGCGCGAGCCATCAAGTAGTCTTGCATCACAGATCGGTGAGCTCTCGTCGACACGTCGGCCGACCTGGCTGACAATTCTCTGGCAGATATTCATCAGCTGGGCATTGTCACGAAACCTGATATCCGTCAGCTGGACCTTGCCGTCGACCTCGATGAAAACGCGATCTGCGCCGTTGACCATGATGTCGGCAATATCGTCACGGGCGAGCAATGGCTCCAGGGGCCCGTAGCCGAGAACATCATTGCAGATGTCCTGCAACAGGTGTTCCTGTTCGGCGATCGACATAACCACCGATTTGATCGAAATGATCTCGTTGACAATATCGCGAATTTCTTCGCGCGCTGACGCCGCATCCAGCTGCGCCAACTGCGCCAGATCGATGCTGTCAATAAGTGCGTTGAATATAGTTGTCTTGACGGCGTAATAGTCCTCCGAACGGACCTCCGGGACCATCGGCTTGGCCGGCGGCTGTACGGGCGGACCAGCAGGCTCGGCTCTTGCGGCCAGACGCGAAATAGCCACAGGGGCGGCTTCAGGCACAGGTGCCAGCGATGGCGCTCGCGCGCTGGCCGCAAGACGGGCAGGCAATTCCGAGACGGCTGACCGCTTGCCAAACATGAATCAGGCTCGCTTGCGTCCTATCAACAGGGACAAGAGTGGATTGGCGACTTTCGTCGACGCAGCCCCGCCACGTCCGGTCAGTGTCCCGGCAAATTGAGCAAGGGCAAGGCTGACGGCCGCATTCGGGTGACTCTCGAACACCATCTGCCCGTTGTTGGAGGCTGCTCCGAAAAGAGCTGGTTCGAAGGGCAACACGAGGGAAGGATTGAGTTCCAGGGTCTGACCAAAATCCTTCACCGGAATCTGGGGCCGCTTGGGAATACCATCCTGATTGAGGACGAGCCTAGGCGCTGCATCATTGCGACGGCTCTGCCGGAGAAGGTCATACATGGCCTTGGTGTTCCGCAGCGCAGGCAAATCAGGTGTGGCGACAATTACGATGTCATCGGAGCGCAGGAGAAGCTCGCGGATCCAGGGCGACCAGATGTGAGGCAGATCAAGAACAACACAGGGCGCTATGGCACGAACGGCATCGATGACCGCAGTGAA
>JAKAVI010000197.1 GCA_021817355.1 Pseudomonadota bacterium
GACGGTAACAGCCCCTGACTCATCAACACCAAAATCAAAGTCATCGTCCGTGAGAGACTTCAGCAATATGGCGGTACGTCGATCTATGAAGCGTTGAGTCAGACGCTCATGCAATGCGTCCGAAAGCCGATCTTCAACCGCACGGGTCTGAGCCTGCCAGTAGGGCGCATCCTTGAGCCAGTTTGGGCGGTTCGCCGCATAGGTCCATGTACGGATTGCAGCCAATCGTCCCGACAACGTGGCAACATCGCCATCGATCGCATCAAGGCG
Source organism: Pseudomonadota bacterium (assembly GCA_021817355.1). Next base: position 271 of record JAKAVI010000197.1, read on the forward strand.
GTTGATTTGGCTGGCGAGCCAGTCTTCCGGCAACACGCCCTCCAAACTCATCAGATGTCGATAGATGCGTCCCACAAGGCGGATATGATCCTCGTCGGACAGTCGGCGAAAGTCGGGAAGTTGGCAGGCTTCCCACAAGAGGCGGACGGCAGCGGGGGCGTCTGCCATGGCGCGGATATCCGAATGACTGGCAAGAATGCGCAACGCTATCACATCCTGTGCCGCACGGGCTTTTACGAGCCCGCGGTAAGGCACGGCGGCATCCAGTGCGACCAGCAATGCCTCCAAAGAATGATAGACCAGCCTGGAATTTCTCCATTGCAGCAGACGCATCGGGTCGTAATGGTGATTTTCGATGCGTTTGATCATCTCTGGTTCGAGCGCTTCGGCGTCAGCAGTCATGCCAAATGTGCCATCATTCATATGACGACCTGCACGCCCGGCTATCTGGCCAATCTCATCGGCGCGCAATGCGCGAAAGCCAACTCCATCGAACTTGCTCAGCGACGAAAATGCGACATGGTCGATTTCCATATTTAGGCCCATGCCAATCGCATCTGTCGCGACCAGAAAATCAACCTCCCCACTTTGGTAAAGCGCAACCTGGGCGTTACGCGTCCGCGGTGAAAGCGCACCCAGAACCACCGCGGCGCCGCCGCGTTGCCGACGGATGAGTTCGGCGATGCCATATACCTCTTCAACAGAGAATGCGATTACAGCTGAACGCCGAGGTAGACGGGTGAGTTTCTTGGTACCGGTAAAAGCAAGATCGGAAAATCTAGGCCGTGTGATGAACTGGGCGTGGGGAATAAAGCGCTGGATGGCTTCACGCATGGTCTCCGCGCCAAGGAAAATGGTTTCTTCGCGCCCGCGCGCGTAGAGCAGGCGATCGGTGAAAATATGCCCGCGTTCAAGGTCGGCGCAGAGCTGGATTTCATCGACCACGAGGCAGGCGACATCGAGGTCGAGCGGCATCGCTTCGACGGTGCAAACATAATACTGTGCACCGCCGGGCACGATTTTTTCTTCCCCTGTGACAAGTGCCACTGCTTGGGCGCCTTTAATTTTGACGATGCGCTCGTAGACCTCGCGGGCCAAAAGCCGTAGCGGTAGCCCAATGATGCCCGAGCGATGCGCCGTCATCCGTTCAATAGCAAAATAGGTCTTGCCGGTATTGGTGGGACCCAGCACGGCGGTGACGCGCCCATCCAGAATCGGCTCTGTCCTGCCGGAAGAATGAGGGCTCATGGCGAGCCTGGCTGCAGCTGGGTCATGGGCGTTTTTACGCATAGCAAAGTATGCGGACAAGTTCACGACGTAAGCCGACTGCTAAGCCCTTGTTCCACAAAAGAAAGCAGAGACTGAACCTGTGGATGGCGCAAGCACAAGCGAGAACAGTGACAGAACGAATCACGTCCGAATCACTAACTACACTCGATTCGGTCTTTGTTCTCATACCAGCAGTGTAAAGTCAATGATTCGATTTCCCCATATGTGGGGGGCATACACAAAGTGCCGGTCAGAGAGGCACAAATGTGGATTTACCGACATAAGCTTTGTGTGGAGGCTGGTCTACACCCATAGAGACAGGGTGGTTCGGATCACCAAATCAGCAGTTTGACGACGATTTCGCAGCTGCGATACTGGGCCAACAGAACTGGCCTGGAGGGCCCATGAGTAAGGATGATGTGAAGGTGCCTGGTGACTGGGCGGAGCTGGCGCGCAAAGAGCTGAGAACCCAAGGCCTTGACAGCCTCAACTGGACGACGCCTGAGGGCTTCGTCGTCAAGCCGCTCTACACCGCCGACGACCTCGAAGGCCTGAGCGCAGACACCCTACCTGGGATGGCCCCATTCACCCGCGGGGTCCGGGCCACGATGTATGCTGGTCGTCCATGGACCATCCGGCAATATGCGGGCTTTTCTACTGCTGAAGAAAGCAACGCCTTTTACCGTGCCAATCTGGCAGCCGGCCAGATGGGGCTTTCGGTGGCTTTCGATCTGGCGACCCATCGCGGTTACGACAGCGACCACCCACGCGTCGCCGGAGACGTTGGTAAGGCCGGCGTCGCCATCGATTCCGTCGAAGACATGAAAATTCTGTTCAGAGGAATACCGCTCGACAAAATGAGCGTGTCGATGACCATGAACGGGGCGGTGATACCAATTATGGCAAATTTCATCGTCGCGGCCGAAGAGCAGGGGGTCAGCGCGGAAAAATTATCCGGCACGATTCAAAACGATATCCTAAAAGAATTTATGGTGCGCAACACCTACATCTATCCCCCGTCTCCATCCATGCGCATCATCGCCGATATCATTGAATACACTGCAAGAAAAATGCCGAAATTTAATTCGATATCGATTTCCGGCTATCATATGCATGAGGCTGGAGCGACTGCGGTACAAGAACTCGCTTACACATTGGCTGATGGTATGGAATATGTCCGCGCAGCTCTGAATAAAGGCCTCGCGGTAGATGATTTTGCACCGCGCCTATCGTTCTTCTTCGGCATCGGAATGAATTTTTTCATGGAGATTGCCAAACTTCGTGCCGCCCGCACATTGTGGGCACAAATCATGAGTGATTTTGGAACTCAGACGCCGAATTCGTTGATGCTGCGTACGCACTGTCAAACCAGCGGTGTTTCACTTACCGAGCAGGATCCATACAACAACATTGTGCGTACGGCGTTCGAAGCTCTGTCCGCAGTTCTTGGTGGTACACAGTCTCTTCATACCAACTCATTTGACGAAGCCATCGCGCTGCCTACTGATTTTTCTGCCCGTATCGCACGCAACACCCAATTGATCCTGCAGCACGAAAGTCAGGTGACGCGTGTCGTGGATCCGTTGGCGGGGTCTTATTACCTTGAATCCCTAACCGCGTCACTCGCCCAAGCGGCGCGCACGATCATCAACGAGGTCGAAGCGATGGGAGGGATGACACGGGCTGTCGAAGCGGGCATTCCGAAACTGCGCATCGAGGAAGCGGCGGCCAAACGTCAGGCGCGCATTGACCGCGGTGAAGACGTTATCGTTGGCGTCAATCGGTTCAAGCTTAAAGATGACCCCCCCGTCGAGGTCCGCGATATCGACAATGCGGCGGTTCGCGAAGCGCAGATCGAGCGTCTCAAGAAGCTCCGTGCCGAGCGCGATCAAAGCCGGTGTGACGCGGCGCTTTCTGGGCTCAGCGACGGCGCCAGGGGCGACGCCAATCTGCTCGCCCTGGCTGTGGACGCGGCACGGGCCCGCGCCACGGTGGGGGAAATCTCCGCGGCCATGGAAAATGTTTTTGGCCGACATCGTGCAGAAATCCGGTCAATAGCTGGCGTTTATGGTAAGGCCTACGAAGGCGACGCCGATTTTGCCTCAGTTCAACGTGAAGTCGAACGGTTTGAGGCCGATTCTGGTAGGCGCCCACGCATTCTTGTCGCCAAGATGGGTCAAGACGGCCATGACCGCGGCGCGAAAGTTATAGCAACCGCATTTGCCGACCTTGGTTTTGATGTTGATATAGGTCCCTTGTTTCAAACTCCCGATGAGGTAGCCAAGGATGCCATTGAAGCGGACGTACACGTCGTAGGCATTTCAAGTCAGGCTGCGGGCCACAAAACTCTGGTGCCTCAGCTCATCGATGCTCTCAAGCGTCAGGGTGGCGATGATATCCTTGTGATTGTAGGCGGCGTGATCCCGGCGCAGGATTACGCATTCCTGCAGCAGGTGGGCGTGGCGGCGATCTTTGGGCCTGGCACAAATATTGTTGAAGCAGCAGCCAAGGTTCTACGCCTTATCCGTAGCCGCTCTAAACTCGCAGCTTGAGCAAGAGGCTCTAGGTCTGCTCGCCCGCTTGCGGTTGAGAAAACTCAATTGCGCGCGCTCGGGCTTCAAAGGCATCGCTCATGCGTGTCAGGACGTGGGCAAATGCCTGCCCGGCGATCGCACCAAGCAGGCGATTCTTGAATTCGAAGTCGATGGCAAAGTTCACCTGGCACCGCTCGCCGTCCGGTACAAATGCCCAGTCGTTACGCAGATATCTGAATACGCCTTCGGTTTGTGTGACAGCGATCGTACGAGCAACCGGATCGAGTGCGATCCGACTCGTATAGCGTTCACGAAATGCCTTGAAACCAACAAGCATTTCTGCCGTGATGACCTCTCGGGGACCATCTTGTTGGCGGGAAAGAACGCGTAAACCCAAGCACCACGGCAGAAATTGCGGATATCGCTCGACATCGGCAACGACCGCGTACATGAGGGCGGCCGAGTGTGGAACGGTGCGGGTTTCGCTATGTGTTGTCACGTGCAGGCAATCAGCTCTGGCGCGCGGCCCGAGAAGCCCGCAACTGCGCGAAGTCCGCATCTGCATGATAGGAAGAGCGCGTAAGCGGGCTGGCGGACACCATGAGAAAACCCTTGGCACGGGCGATGGCTTCCAATCCCTGAAATTCTTCGGGCGTCCAGAAGCGCTCGAGGGCGGCATGTCGACGGGTAGGCTGCAGATATTGACCGATTGTTAGAAAATCAACTCCCGCAGTACGAAGATCATCCATGACCTGCATAATCTCATCGCGGTCTTCGCCCAGCCCAACCATTAGCCCGGACTTTGTGAACACCTTGGGAGCAAGTTCCTTGGCGCTCTCCAGAAGGCGAAGGCTTGCATAATAGCGCGCACCGGGACGTATTTTCAGGTAAAGCCGTGGAACGGTTTCCAGGTTATGATTGAATACATCTGGAGGTGTTTGCATGAGGCTCTCAATGGCCCCTGCTTTGCGTAAAAAATCCGGCGTAAGAATCTCAATGGTGGTACCCGGACTTGCGTCACGAATCGCGAGTATTGTTGCAGAAAAATGTCCCGCCCCGCCGTCGGCCAAATCGTCACGGTCCACTGACGTGATCACTACGTGTTTCAGCCCAAGTTCGGCCACTGCCTTCGCTACATTTGTGGGCTCGAGCGGATCCAGATCGTTAGGCAGTCCGGTCTTAACATTGCAAAAGGCGCAAGCCCTTGTGCAGGTGTCCCCCATGATCATCAGCGTCGCATGATGCTGGCTCCAGCACTCACCAATATTGGGACATCCGGCCTCTTCGCATACGGTATGGAGGTTGTTGGAGCGGACAATTTCCCTGGTCTCACCATAGACGGGGCTACCAGGAGCCTTGACCCGTATCCAGTCCGGTTTACGCAGCACGGCACTTTCGGGCCGGCGGGCCTTTTCGGGGTGACGCAGGGTGCGCCGATCGGCGCTGGTCTGATCGAAGACTGTAGTCATGGGCCCTACATATAGGGATGGAACGAGAAAATCACCTGTCTGTCCATCCAGGGCGGGCATTTTGTCCTATCGGGGGGCTGGGTTAACCTATAGCGAAGACGGCCATACGCTATGCCAAAGGAGCAACCTTGACTGTCACCAGTGTCGCTGCCGCCTCCGGCGAGGAGGTACTGAGGTTTGACCGCAATCGGGTCGAAAAGCCGGTTTTCCACGCGCTCATGGAGGCACGGGCGAGGTTTGGCGGCCAGCGGCCGATCCTTGTGGATGGCGACGAACGGGTATTTGTTTTTGACGAAGTCGTGCGGGCGGCCTTGGCGCTCGGACACGCCCTGCGTCGGGGTAGCGTCCCGGGGGAGGCGGTGGGGATCATGCTGCCCACCAGCGCTGCGGCAATAATCGCCTTCTTTGCCGTATCGGCCTTTGGCCGGATACCTGCCATGCTCAATTTCACTGCGGGTATTACCGGCATAGTTTCAGCGACCCGAATCGCCAAAGTGAGACGGGTCATCACGGCCCGCCGCTTCATCGAATTGGGCAAGTTCGATGATCTCGTCGCTGGCCTCGGTAAGGATGTTGACATTGTTTATCTTGAGGACGTTCGCGAAAACCTGAAGCTGGCCGATAAGGGGGTGGCGGCAATTGGTCAATACGCTCCGGCACTCATTGCCGCGCGCCCAGACCATAACAAGCCCGCGGTTCTGCTCTTTACTTCGGGAACCGAGGGTGAACCTAAAGGCGTTGCACTTAGCCATCGCAATCTATTGAGTAATGTTGAACAGGTCCGGCTGCATATCGCTCTTTACGAGAGCGATATACTGTTCAACCCATTACCGATATTCCATTGCTTTGGTCTCACAGTTGGCGCCCTGATGCCGATGCTGCTTGGCATCAAGGTCGTGTGCCATCCAACACCGCTGCAGCCCAAGGAGATAGTTCGACGCATTCGAAGCAGTGGCGCAACGATCCTGCTCTCAACCGATACCTTTATATCTCAGTACGGTCGCGCTGGTGAGTCTGGCGATCTCAATTCTTTGCGCTTAGCTGTTTGTGGTGCGGAACGACTACGCGACGAAACGCGCGCCTTATTGCGTAAAAAATACGCGATCGAACTACTTGAGGGCTACGGTGTTACTGAGGCCTCACCAGTTGTTGCCGCCAATCAACCTGGCGCCAACCGGTCGGGAACGGTAGGTCGTCTTATGCATGGTATGCAATACCGCCTGGAGCCGGTTGAAGGTATACCCAATGCCGGGCGCCTCTTCGTGCGTGGTCCCAACGTCATGCTTGGTTACATATCTGCACAAAATCCTGGCGTCATCATACCCCCGAACGATGGCTGGCATGATACCGGCGACGTCGTCAGCATCGATGAAGAAGGATTTGTGGCGATTCGTGGCCGGCTCAAGCGTTTCGCCAAAGTCGGTGGTGAGGTGGTGTCACTCGCTGCGGTCGAGAGCTGCGCGTCTGCCTTATGGCCCGATCATAATCACGCTGCAATCGCCATCGCCGATACGCGCAAAGGGGAACAAATTATTCTCGTTACCACAAATCGCGACGCGGATCGCTCTGATCTACTGGGATGGGCGCATAACCATGGTGTGCCTGAGCTTAGTGTGCCCCGCCGCATCGTTGTGACTGACGAAATTCCCGTACTCGGTACCGGCAAGACCGATTACAGCAAAGTGCAAAGGCTCGTTGCTGCGCTAACTCCCCCGTCGTCGTAGGAGCCGTGGTGCATCCAATGTGCCACGAATCAGGTCCGCAATAGGTACTACAAGTGTCCTTCCGTGATCGCTGCGCGTGAGCGAATGCTGCGCGGGGTATCTGTCAATGAGCAATGTAATCGTAGAACACATCGGGTTATTGTGCAGAAACGTGCTCGGTTAGACCGGCCATTAACCGGATCTCGGACATTTCTGCCGATTCGACGTACAGAAATCATTTCGCCACGCAGCGCGAATAGCCTAGCCTGCAACAGGCGCCTCAGGCCGACCGGCACGCCGAAAACTCAGAACAATCCAGGGATATCGATGCTGTATGCAACCTACCAGAGTTCCACCGACCTATTTACTCCCTGGCGGAGAGCCGCAGAAATTCTCGAGCGTAGCGTTCGGGGTGCGGCACCGTTTTGGTGGATGAATCATGGGCTGCAAAGCATGGGCGCAGCGGCTGAAATGCTGAGCCGGTACCGCCTACAGCATGACCGTCCCGATTTTGGCATCAAACAGATTAGGAAGGGGGATCGCACTCTGCAGGTCGAGGAAGAAATCGTTCAGTCGGACGACTTTTCCCAATTGCTGCATTTTCACAAAGATGGGGAAGCAGCGCAACCACGCATATTGCTTGTCGCCCCTTGGGCAGGACATTTTTCGACCTTGCTGCGCGACACCGCCGCAACACTGCTCGCGGATCATGATGTGTACCTTACAGATTGGCGCAATGCTCGTGATGTCCCCCGCTCGGCTGGATCATTCGGACTTGACGGATATATCGCGCAACTAATCGCCTACCTCGCACATTTGGGGCCCGACACACATGTGGTAGCCGTGTGTCAACCATGTCCAGCCGCGCTCGCGGCGGTCGCGGCGATGGCTGCTGCTGATCATCCAGCCCAGCCGCGCAGCATGACCTTGATGGCAGGACCGATCGATACACGCGTAAATCCGACGGTTGTCAATGAGTTGGCGATTTCCCACCCAATCTCCTGGTTTGAGCGTAATCTGATTTCTACGGTTCCCTATCGCTACCCCGGTGCAGCACGACGAGTTTATCCCGGTTTTATGCAGGTTGGCGCATTTTTGTCGATGAACCCTCTGCGTCACTGGCAAGCCCATATAGATCTCTTTGCCGAAGCCTCCCGTGGTAATGCTGATAAGGCTAAGTCCATACGCGAATTTTACGACGAATATTTTTCGGTTCTCGATCTGCCCGCGGAATTTTACCTGGAAACAGTTGTGCGTGTATTTCAGGAGTTTCACCTGCCGCGAGGGCGCCTCATCTGGCGGGATCAAAAAATTGAACCGACCGCAATCAAAAATACGGCATTGCTTACGGTTGAAGGTGGACGTGACGATATCTGCGGCATTGGGCAGACGAGTGCTGCCCACGCACTTTGCGCATCAATCCCGGGCACGCGCAAACAACAATACTTTCAACCCGAAGCTGGTCATTACGGCGTCTTTTCAGGGCGGCGCTGGCAAAGGGAGATTTATCCAGTGATTAAGAACTTCATCGCCAGCAACGCATAACTGTCAGGAATGCTGGAATGCTTGTACAAGATTGCGTGCCGCGGCATGAGGCAGTAGCCGACTGGCTAGCACGTCAGATTCGATCCGCTTTGCGGCATCGGCACTGCGCGGATCATGGAGAATTTTCTCAGTAAGAACACTCTGGACTTCACTCCAAAACCAGCCACGGGCCTGCTCCTGGCGCAATTTCTGCAGGTGGCCCTCTCGCAAGAGTCTGTCGTGAAGCGATTTGATCTCTGTCCATGCTTCCGCAATAGCGACGCCTTCATGCGATGAGACCGCTATCACGCCTGGAGAAATGGAAGGATATTTAGGACGCATAAGATGCAGGGCCATGCGGTAGTCCGCAACGGCCCTACAAGCGGCGGCCGCAAGGTCGCCATCGGCTTTGGTAACAAGCACAAGATCTGCAAGTTCCATCGCGCCGCGCTTGATGCCCTGCAATTCGTCGCCGCCACCAGGGCTAGCCAGCAATACAAAAATGTCCGTCATTTCGGATACTGCAGTTTCGGACTGTCCGACGCCAACAGTCTCTATGATTACCACATCGAATCCTGCGGCCTCGGTGAGCAGCATCGCCTCGCGCGTACGGCGCGCGACGCCGCCTAGCGTTGTACCCGCGGGGGAGGGGCGAATGAAGGCCGCGGGATCCCGCGACAGGCTTGCCATTCTTGTCTTGTCACCAAGGATTGAACCTCCGGAGCGTTGCGAGGAAGGATCAATCGCCAGCACAGCAACCTTATGACCCAGACCGGTCAAATGCTTGCCAAAAACCTCTATGAAACTTGACTTGCCGGCACCAGGTGCTCCTGAAATGCCAAGGCGACAGGCGTTTCCGGTCTGCGGCAGTAGTCCAGTCAGCAAGACCTCTGCGTCGCGCGCATCGCTCGGGCGTTTGGACTCGACCAGCGTAATGGCCCGTGCCAGCGCCCGTCGGTCGCCGGAGCGAATTTTTAACGCCAAGTCATGGAGTCCAGTCTCGGTCACGCTAGAACCACAATCCTGTGTCTAAGATTTTAACTTGCCTCCACTGTGGCCAATCAAAAGCTTGAACGGAACCGTAAATGAGGAAAATTCTGTGGGCCATCGTGGCCCTACTGGCTACGGTCTGTTCAACCATCGCCGGTACAACGAACCCGAAAGCCCGGCCATCGCTCCAGACCGATGGCCGGGTCGACATCACGTATGAACTGCGCTTTTGGTTCATACCATTCGGTCACACCAATTACCACGTTACCTACGACAACAGCACCTACCAAGCTACTTCCCATTTTAACACCAGTGGACTCGTCAGTGTATTCTGGCAGGCCCAGATTACTGCCGGCGTTAGCGGTTGGCTGAGTGGTCATAAAATTGCGCCATTTATTTATGACTCCTATGCACGGCGTTCAACTGGCAAGATCCAGAAGGTCAAACTTACTTTTCAAAAGCGGGGCCCACCCATACTGCTGGCCAATCCTCCCTACAATACCAAACGATACCCGGTGTCTGTAAAGGAGCAGGAAGCGGGTATTGATCCCATGAGTGCCATCAGTTTTATCCTCACGGGCGTGTCGGCCACACCGCAGCAACCGTGCGGAAGAGTTGTTCGGGTATTTGACGGACGCAGACGGTACGACATTGCATTCAGCTTTCTCCATGACGAAAAGGCAAGCCGCAATCATTTACAAGGAGTCAGTAAGGAGTACGTCTGTGCTCTGAGCTATCGTCAGATTGCGGGCTTCAAGCCAAATCTGCTTCGCGGTAAAAGTCACTGGCCGCCCATATATGCCCGCGTTGCTGAGATCAAGACAACTTCGGCGCCACTGGAACGCTATGTAGTTCCTGTGGAATTATGGGCCGATACAGATTGGGGACGGGTCAGCGCTCATCTTACCAATCTGCGCATTGATGGGCGAACCAGACTGCACCGCTAAAGCATCGTGAGTACGAGTTCCAACGCGGCTTCCATGGTTTTCATTCTCACTTGGCTGCGCCCAATATCACCGAAACGGTGAGCTTCGTGACGTATGGATCGATTTTCGCGGGCGACTGCGATATGAACAAGGCCGATAGGCTTGAGTGGCGTACCCCCTGAGGGGCCAGCAACGCCTGTGACTGCAACCGCCAGGTGCGCGTTGGAATTCGACAACGCACCTTCCGCCATCAAACGCGCCACCGGTTCGGAAACCGCCCCCATATCGGCAATAATGTCTCCTGGCACGCCAAGCAGATCCTGCTTGGCGCGATTGGAATAGACGATGAAGCCGCGATCGATGACCGCAGACGAACCGGAAATTTCAGTCAATAGTGCGCCGATCAATCCACCGGTACAGCTCTCAGCGGTTACGATACGTACACCTTGGTCGCGAGCCTCAGCCAGCACTCGTTCGGCCAATCGCAACTGGGATGTCGTAAACATGAGTAGCCTCCTTACAATCCTACACCAGCCGCGTGGCATGCATCGTTGCTACCAGAATTGCAGCCATAACGCCGGCGACCAGATCATCCAGCATGACGCCCAGTCCGCCTGGCGCGCGTTCAGCCGTGCGCGCGGGCCATGGCTTCAAGATATCGAATAAGCGGAACGCGACAAACGCCAGGACATAGCCCGGTAAGGTGAGGGGGGCAGCCATACAGGCAATCCACTGGCCCGCCACCTCGTCGATGACGCATTCAGAGGGATCGTGCCGCCCGGTCGTTCGCACATGAATGTCGCAAACCCAAATTCCTAGGATGCTAACTGCGGCGGTCGCTGCGCCCAAAAGCCACAATCCACCTGTATGCATCAAGCCAAATGCAGGAGGGAGGGCGAAGAGACTTCCAAAGGTACCCGAAGCAAATGGGATATAGCCGACGCCAAACACTGACGCGATGAACGATGCTGGCTTCATATTGGTATCTTCACAGTGACTATTGCTTCGGCAGCAAGGCCTTCACGGCGTCCGGTAAACCCGAGCCCTTCGGTGGTGGTTGCCTTGACCGAGATGCGTCCGATTGGAACCCTAAGAATTTCGGCAATGCGCGCACGCATTACCTCACGGTGTGGACCAATCTTGGGACGTTCACAAATCAGGGTTATGTCTCCATTCACGAATGTCCCGTTGGCGTCACGCAGCAGGTCCATCGCGTGTGCAAGAAAGCGGTCTGATGAGGCGTTGCGCCAACGTTCGTCTGTTGGCGGGAAATGTTGCCCAATATCCCCTGCACCGATTGCGCCCAGTATGGCGTCGGTCAGGGCATGCAAGCCGGCGTCAGCATCGGAATGGCCTTCCAACGTATGGCTGTGGGTAATGCGGATGCCACAAAGCCAGACATGGTCTCCGTCAGTAAAGCGATGAACATCATATCCTGATCCCGTGCGGAACTCGAAGGCACCTCCCAAAAGACGTTCGGCGTAGACGAGGTCATCCTGCGTTGTGATTTTCATATTGCTCTCTTCCCCATCCACTCTGGTGATGACAAAGCCGGCAGCTTCAGCCAGGGCCATGTCGTCGGTTACCGACACCTTAGTGAACTGGCGGTGTGCTTCTAGGATTTCAGCGAAGTGGAAGCCTTGTGGTGTTTGTGCTCTCCAGATGCCGTCGCGCGGTATCAATGACCAGCTGCCGTCCGTATCCTGTCGGCGCAAGGTGTCGGCCACGGCCACCATGGGGATCGCGGCCGCAGCACCGCGTTCAAGCTCCGCGACGACCCGCGCGATGAGAGCCGGACTGACCATCGGCCTGGCGGCATCGTGAATAAGGACAAAATCTGGCGCTATCGAACTGAGCGATTCGAGCCCATTGCGGACAGATTCCTGACGCGTCGCACCGCCAAGAACCGGTGCTGGCAGCTCAAGCCCCGCGATCGCTGAGTTGTAGTTTTCCAGATGATCGGGACTGACGACGACCTGAATACGACCACTCGCGATGTTGGACATGGCCTGGACTGTGCGGCGCAGAACCGGCTGACCGGCCAGTAGACGGTATTGTTTGGGAATACCGCCGCCAAAGCGTTCACCTTTACCGGCAGAGACAATCAAAATGGCAACCGAGGGCATGGGTCTCATCGCAACTGGGCGGAGCGGTTCTAGCAGAAGCGGCAAGGATGTCTGTAGCAGCCAGACTCCAGCCTTCAGCTGCGGTGGACAAGAATGGCTTTTTTGGGGGCAGGGCGGAAAGCCCCCTTGCACTTCAAATTGCCTAGTTTATGATCATTTTGGAAATTGCCCATTTTGTGAGCAAGATGCTATCTCGACGCGCTGTGGAGCAAGCGCAGCAGGCCCATGCCCGCCACATCGCGGCAGCGCTACCCTCTGCGTTGCTCATGGTGAACGCAGACGATGCGATCATCTACGCCAATCCCGCCGCCGAGCAGTTCTTCGGACTTAGCCTGCCCTTGCTGCTGAAACAGCCGTTTCGCAGCCTGCTGCCTTTCGGATCGCCGTTGCACTCCCTTCTTGAGCAGGCGCGTGAGCGCGGTGCAACAGTTGGCGAACGGGATCTAGACCTTTCAACTCCCAAACTTGGGGAACGTCTAGCCGACGTGACCGCAACGCCATTGCCGGACCCGTCGGGTGCGGTGGTGTTGATGCTTCAGGAGCGCGGACTGGCACACCGGCTTGACCGCCAAATTCTGCATCGTGGCGCGGTTCGTTCTCTTTCCGGTATGGCGGCGGTCCTGGCCCATGAAATCAAAAATCCCCTCGCGGGCATCCGTGGCGCCGCCCAGCTCCTGGAGGAGGCGGTAC
>JAKAVI010000069.1 GCA_021817355.1 Pseudomonadota bacterium
GATCTCCGGTACGCGCGATTGATCAACATCAGAAAGCCTCTATTGGTTGCTGGCATCGGCTAAGAAAGTTCGACGGAGGCGTAGGATCATGGCCAATCAGCGCGCAGCTGCCCTGGAAATGGGCAATGCCGAACGCCTTGGTGCCAGCGCCGATGCCGAAGGCGTCAACTTTGCGGTATTCTCGGCCCATGCCAGCAATGTACAGCTGTGCATCTTCGATCAGGAAGGTGAACACCGCTACGATATGCCGGCACGTACGGGAGATATCTGGCATGGACGGCTTCCTGGTGCGGGTCCCGGCTTGGCTTATGGCTTTCGTGTTTACGGTCCTTATGCACCGGGCGAGGGGCATCGCTTTAACCCCCAGAAGCTGCTCATTGATCCGGCCGCGCACGCGCTGAGCGGGTCCTGGTGCTGGGATGACCGTCATTGCGGTTACACGCCCGGAGATCCACGCGGGGATCTGTCTTTTGATACGCGCGACAATGGCGCCTTCGCGATCAAGTCTCTGGTTGACCCATTGCCGTCAGTCAGGCCGCCGCGTCGATCCTCTGACCGTGACCTTATATACGAGCTGCATGTCCGTGGCATGACGATGCGTCATCCTGATGTGCCGGCACCGCTGCGCGGTCGTCTGGAAGCGTTGCGCAGCAAGGCGGTTATCAGCCATCTGCGTGCGCTTGGGGTCGACGCCATCGAATTGCTGCCGATCGCGCCATCTGCGACGAGCCGCAGGCTGAGGCCCTTCGGGCTCACGGATTACTGGGGATATAATCCGATCGCCTTTGCCGCAGTTGAACCGCGTTATCTGGCTGCTGGCGCAGAGGGGCTGCCGCAGACCGTGGCGGCACTGCGTGACGCCGGCATCGCTGTCATTCTCGATGTTGTCTTCAACCATAGTGGTGAAGATGACGAGATGGGGCCGACCATCAGCTTTCGCGGGCTGGATAATGCATCCTACTACCGGCTGGCCGCTGACCCGCGGTACTATGCCGACTTCACCGGGTGCCGTAATACGCTCAACACCGCGCATCCGGCCGTCATCCGCCTGGTTCTTGAGAGCCTGCGCCATTGGGTGCAGATGGGGATCGCAGGCTTCCGTTTCGATCTTGCGGTAAGCCTGGGCCGCGACAGCGCCGGCCGGTTTCGTGGCGATGCCCCTTTGCTCACCGCCATCAAGGCGGAACCTGTCCTCGCCGCCTGTCAGCTGATCGCGGAACCCTGGGACGCGGGGCCGGATGGTTATCAGGCAGGTGCTTTCGGTGCACCATGGAGGGAGTGGAACGGGCGTTATCGCGACTGTGTTCGCCGTTTCTGGCGTGGTGATAGAGGTCAGGTGGGTGAGCTGGCTACCCGCGTGTCTGGCTCCTCGGATCTTTTTGGTTCAGAGGCGGCACGCAGTCTCAATTTTGTGACCTCCCATGACGGCTTCAGCCTGGCTGATGTCGTCGCCTACAGCCACAAACACAATGCCGCCAATGGCGAAAGGGGTGAGGACGGCACGGATGATAATTTCAGCGACAATTGCGGCACGGAAGGGCCGAGCACGGAGCCTGCGCTCGCACAGCTGCGGTTGGCGCGGATGAAGGCCTTCCTCGCCACGCTGATGGTGTCGCGGGGTACGCCGATGCTGCGTGCGGGGGATGAGCTCGCGCACAGCCAGGGCGGAAACAATAATGCCTACGCCCAGGACAATGCCGTGAGCTGGCTTGCGTGGTCATTCGCGCAAGACGAGCTGTCCAACTTTGTCGCCACCCTGTCGCAGCTGCGCCGCAACCACCCCGCCCTGCGCGGCGAAGGCGCCCCAGCGCGCTGGTTTGCGCCTGCCGGCCATGAGATGAAGCTTGCGGATTGGCAGGATGTCAGGCTTTGCAGTCTCACCATGTTGCGTGCGGCCGGCGGCGAACGCTTTCTCATACTCTTCCACGGCGGGCTGGCCGCGCAGGAGTTCTGTCTTCCAGACGGAGACTGGCTTGAGATCCTCTGTACCCAAGCACAGCCTGCCCAAAAGTTTCGCGGCGGCGACAAGGTGACGGCGCCAGCCAACTCGCTCATGATCTTGCAAGGCAACCAATGACCCAGGACGATCTTTTATTTCGTCTGAGCAGAAAGGCCGGAATCTTCGACGATTACTGGGATGTACGTGGCCATCGCCATGCCACCAGCCGCGAAACCGCACAGGCGGTCCTGGCAGCTCTGGGGATTGCCGCAAAGACCCCGGCTGAGATCGCTATGAGCCTGCGTCAGCTGGAGGAGGAACCCTGGCGTGAGAAGCTGCCACCGGTGGCTGTTATACGCCACGGCCAGAGCGCTTCGCTCCCGGTGGTGGTGGCGGATGGCAAGTCCGCCGGCGGCTTTTGGCTGCAGCCAGAAGGGGAAGAGATCCGCCCATGGCATCCGCAGCTGGATGCGACGGCAGACGGCTGTTACCTGGATGGACGCGGCTATCATCGCTTCATGCTGACGCTTCCGCCGCTGCCGTATGGCTATCACCGCTTGATCCGTGAAGATGATGACGGACGGGAGCAGACCGTACTTATTGTCGCTCCGGAACGCTGTTATCTGCCTCCGGTTCTGGAGCGGCAGCGGGTATTTGGCATTAGTGCCCCGCTTTATGCCCTGCGTC